>CAZMPP010000141.1:0-3964 GCA_964568035.1 uncultured bacterium | reverse complement strand
ACTCGGAACCACCGGTTGTGGCGCGGCGAGGTTAAATACCGCGGTTTGGGTCGGAAAGGCCAATAAATTGAGGCCGACGTTAACGGCTTGCTGCGATTCGTTGTAGAGCACCATCAACTGGTAGCAGTTACCGATCGTCCGCGTGTAATAAATAATCTTGTCGGCGAAGAACTCGCCGGTGCCGGCTCCCGAGGTAGTAGAGCCCTTCCAGTTGATATTGGTAACGAACTGCAGCGATGCGTCGCGGCCAAACGGCGTAGACAACTGCAGGTTGGTCGTTTCGAAACCTTGACCCGGGCCGGGAATGAACGACCCGCTGAGAAGTAAGAGCGATCGCGGGGAGGGTTTCATCGAGAACTGGTAACTGACGGGTTGCGCGATCGCGTCGAAATTCGTTGCCCATCCCACCGAGAGCGCATAGACGTCGTCGTTGAAGAGACGTATTAAATCTTGCGCGTTTTTGGTGTTCTCCGTCGGCTGCTGGTCGAGATATTGGAAGGGCACCAGTGCGGGGCCGTTATAGTTCGACTCGTTATAGGTGATCGTATTGACCACGTGTCGGCCGATCGGCGTCGTCAAGCTCAGATCTTGCTCGATCGCGGCTTTGAGGTCGCCGGTGCCGTACGCGTATTGATCGACCGTTACCGTGCCCTGGAAATCGCTCCCGAGAACCTTGGCTTCCAGCGGCCCGGCCACGACGTTGGCGTCGCCGCGCCAGGTCGCGAGACTCTGAGGCTCCCCGTCGCCGGCGGGCTCGCTATACTCTCCAAACGTCAATTGCGACGATAATGGAACGACGAAGTGCGGAAAGAATTCGTTCGGACGCACCTCGAATTCGGGAATCTTGTTGATGCCCGTCGCAGTTTGGGAATACGTTTTGTCAAACTCCGCTTGATAGTCTGCCCCCGCGGTAGTGTACTGCATCAAATAGTCGAACTCGGACTGATTGCTGAAGTCGTTGATCCCTCCGAAGGTCGCACTACTATTGCTGATGTCGTACGTAATCGTCTGATTCCAGTTCTCGTTGAACTGACGCGTATCCGTGAAGGTGAAGCTGCCGCTGCTCGATTGTCCGCCCACCGAACTGTGGCTTATGCTGTAATTCTGCGACGTCTGCGTCGTTTGGTGAACGATGGCGGCGGTGACGGATTCGTTCGGCGGGATGCTGACCAGCGGTCCGTAGTTTGACTGGTACTGAAACTGCACGTTGCCGCGCAAGTGCGGCGAGAAGTTTTCCTGCTCGGTAATCGACGCATTGGTCTGCCGTTCGCCGGCAAGCTGGCTGTTGATCGTGTAGAGGTTGACGCTGACGCTGCGGCGTCCGCGCTTGCTGGAGTAGAAGCCGACGTAGCCGAGGCCGAGCCCCTCCTTGGTGTAATAGTTGACGATGTAATAGCCGTAGTAATACTGGTCTTTCCCGAACGGAATTTGGATCTTGATCCAGGCGCCTTCGTACGAGTTATAGCCGACTTCCGGGAACCAATGCGTGCGAGCGCGCTCGTTGCCGACGGTCCGCAGCGGAATGATCAGCAACGGCAGAAAGAAGACCGCGGCCGCGCCCAGCCACAACGTGGCCTTATGAATCACGATCCGGTCGCCGGGATAGACCTCCATCTCGTTCCCGGTGATGTGGTAGCCGCCGCGCGGGTTTTCGCACGTCGTCACGTAGGGTTTGCTGCCGTGTGCGACGCCGTCGGGATCGGTGTGAAGATCGCTCGCGGAAAAGTGAACCAGACCCCGCTGCACGCCCTCGTCGCTGGCGCCTTGGCCGTTGGTCAGTTTCGCCGTTTCGCTGACCGTGTCGAAGGTAATGACGTCGGCGGTCAACACGTCCTTGTGCTCGTGATTGACGAGGAAAGGATGACCGGTCATGGTGATCGTATGTTCGCCGTCGAAATGCGCGTGCTCGCCGACGATCTCTTCGTCGCCGTAAAAGACGTGCACGTTACCGATGGCGTCGCTCGGTTGTCCGCGCGCGCGGTTGCCCGTCCATTTGTCGGAAATGACTGCGACGTATCCCGGCGCCAGCGTCGGCGCTCCGCTCGGCGCGGGACTCGGAGTCGGCGTCGCCTGCCCTGCCGGTGTAATTGGCGGTGGAGTCTGGCCCCCGCGCACTAGAAAGATCGGTGCGTACGAGGGTGTGGGATTCGGGGTGCCCCGCGGAATCGGCGGCGGCGTCACGCTGGGGGTCTGCCCGGGGAACGGACGCGGCGTCGGATTCAGTTGATAGGTTCCATTGCCCACGCCTGGGTGGACCTGCGGAAGGCCGGGCGTCGTGACGGGCGCGGGCGACGACTCAGGCGGAGGGGACTCCGGCGCGGAGGTTGCCTGCGCGACCATATCCGGACCGTCACCCGGGGAAGAACGCTGGGCGCAGCTCTGCTTGTTGATCATGTCGAGCGCCACGCGCTGCGCGTCGTCCGCCGACGCTTGCGCGACGAGCGGATAGAACCCGCCCAGAAGTGTAGCCAGAGTCACGGTCGCGGCTATGCCGCGACGCGATCGCTTTCCGAGGGGCACCGCCTCAGCGCTCTTCCAACCAAAGCAGCGTCGCACCGGCCGTTCCCATGATCATATTCGGCAGCCACGCTGCCAAAAAGGGATTCAAGGCTCCGTTGCGCCCGAACGCCGAAGCGGCCGATACCATCAAGTAATAGATGAAGAATGCGATGATCGAGAGCGCGATGCCAAGCGTGCGGCCGCGCTTGCCGAAGCGCAGCGCCAGAGGTACGGCGACGACCACGCCGATGATGCAGGAGAACGGCCAAGCCAACTTGTCGGCGAGGTTCATCTGCAGATTACCCATCGCCGTGCCGCCGATTCCTTGCGACGACAGCGCGTTGACTTGTTGCCGCAGCGATTTGCTGCTCATCGTCCACGGGTCGTTGTTGACTTGGCTGACGAACTGCGACGAAGTCTCACCCAGAGGCAGCCCTACGGTCACGCTTTTGACGTGTTGCTGGTTGGTGAGGAATCCGTCGTTGTTATAGCGCGTATCGATCACGTCGTGCAGCACCAGCGCGGTATCCTGCACCGAGGCGCTGCGAGACTGCAGCGTCTCGTTCCACGGCCCGAATTTGCCGGGTTTAAAGATCTGCACGTTCAGCATCGTCTTATTGTCGGGCGCTACTTGACCGACGTAAAACGTGTTTCCGGTATCGGGGTCCTTGCGAAAGAATTGCGGTTCCACGGGAAGGGAACTGGTGTGATAGATGATCTGATAGAAGGTCCGCGTAGACAAGTCTACCGACGGCGGCGCGATCCACTCGTTGATCGCGTACGAAAACGCGAACATGCCAAGGCCGAATACGAGCGGTGCCAAGGCGATGCGCATGACCGGGATGCCGGCGGTGCGCATGGCCGTTACCTCGTTGTCGCCCATGACGCGGCCCATCGCCAGCAAGGCCGCAAAGAGCGATGCGAACGGGAACGCCATCGGCGTAGCCTGCGGTATTCGGAAGAGGACGAAGCGCAGGACCAAAAAGAACGGCGCGTGCTGGTTGATGATGTAGTCGGCCGCGAGAAAAAAAATGTTGAGCGCCCAGAAGAGCAAGAACGCGCCAAGGGCAAACCCGAACGGACCGACCATCTCTCGCAAGAGATAGCTGTCGAGAATCGGTAAGCGAAACAGCGCTGCGCCGACGCGCGGCAGCGGCTGACGACGCGTCAGCGTGGCCAAGGTCAGTAGTTGCGGTACGCGTTCATGACGCGCACGACGTACGCTTGTGTTTCCGCGTACGGCGGCACGCCGTGATAGCGATCGACCGCACCGGGCCCGGCATTATACGCGGCTACGGCAAGCTTCGCGTCGCCATGATAGCGATGGAGCAAGCCGCGTAAGTAACCGGTCCCGCATTGCACGTTTTGGAGCGGATCGAAGGGATTGGAAATTCCGCAGCCCGCCGACGTGCCGGGCATCAACTGCATAAGACCCTGCGCTCCCGCCACGCTCACGGCCGAGGGG
>CAZMPP010000140.1:0-7113 GCA_964568035.1 uncultured bacterium | reverse complement strand
GAAGACCGTTTCGTAGAAAGCGTCGGCGCCTTGTAAGAGTTCGTCGACGCGGCGCAGGTACTCGCCGGATTGCGCGCCTTGGATCACGCGATGGTCGTAGGTGCTGGTGATTTGCATCACGCGCGAGACGCCGAGCAGACGCAGCGACTGTTCGTTGGCTGCGCCGAAACCCGCCGGATATCCGATGGCACCGGTCGCGATAATCGCGCCCTGTCCGGCCATCAATCTCGGCACAGAGGCCGCGGTCCCGATGCCGCCGGGGTTAGTCAGCGTAAACGACGCGCCTTGCAGATCGTCTGCCGTTAGCCGGTTCTCGCGTGAGGCGGCAACAAGCTCTTCGTACTTCGCGCGAAACGCAGCGAAGTCTAAGGACCCGGCATCGCGGATGACGGGCACGACGAGAAATCGCGAACCATCTTTGCGTTCGCTGTCGACGGCGAGACCGAGATGAATGCCCGGCTCGAGGCGAGCCGGCTTGCCGTCGTCGTCGCGGCGAAACGAATACGTGATAAACGGCATCTCGCGCGCGGCGAGTACCAGCGCGTAGGCGATGAGGTGCGTGAAGGAGATCCGCTCGTTGCGGCCCGCGGCCTTTACCGCTCCGTTGAGCTCCTTGCGGCGCGCGTCGAGCACGTCGACGGCGATGCCGCGGAAACTCGTCGCCGTCGGGATGGTCAGGCTCTGCTCCATGTACCCGGTGAGCGCGGCAGCCGGACCGCGCAGCGGCGTCACCGTTGCGCCCGGCGGAATGGGCGCAGAGGTTAGCGCAGCCGGGCCGGATGGACGACGGCGCGCGGTCTCTCCGGCAGCCAGCACGTCGGAGCGCAAAATGAGTCCATCGGGCCCCGAGCCCCGCACGCGGGCGAGATCGACGTCGAGCCGCTGCGCCGCGCGTTCGGCCTGATAGTCGGCGACGGGCTCACCGCGCCGCGGCGGCGGCGCTTGAGGTTTTGGCGCTGCAGCTTTCGGCGCACCGTTGCCGGCGGAAGGCGGCGCTGCGCCCGCACCGTCTTTCTTCGAGGTGTCGATCTCGGCGAGAACGGCGCCGACCGCAACCGTGTCTCCTTCGTGCGCGAGGATTTGCGTCAGAACGCCCGAGGCCGTCGCGGGAACTTCGACGTCGACTTTGTCGGTCGTCACTTCCACGAGCGGGTCGCCTTCGGCAACGAACTCGCCGGGCTTACGGCGCCATTCGACGATGGAGCCTTCGGTGACGGATTCTCCCATCTCCGGAAGCGTGACGCTGATCGTGCTCGTTTCCAAAACAGCTTTCATCTTATCTTTTAGCGGGCTGGGGGCCTACGACTACGCGCGGCGGCGGGTAGGCCGCGCCCGAGCGAGAGGAAGCTCGCTATGCCACAAACAGACGTTCGAGGATTCGTCGCTCGCCGCGGGCAAGATTTGTTTTGATATGTCTACGCCGGAGATCGACCCAACACAAGCCGCCTCCGACCGATTCAGCCGACGTTTCTTCGTCGGCATCTCGGCCGCCGCGACGGTTGCGGCGACGACCGGCGCCGCCGCGAGCGACGCTCCGCGAAGTTCGATGCCGGACGTGCCGGAGGACGATCCGGCGATCGACGTCCAGCGCGTTACGCTGCAAGCCGGTCAGACGAGCGTTCCCGCGTACGCGGCGTGGCCGTCGCGCGCCGGGGCGCCGGCCGGGTCGGTCGTCGTCATCATGCACATCTGGGGAGTCGACAAGTCGATCCGCAGCGTCGTCCGCCGGTTGGCGGCGACGGGCTTCGCGGCCATCGCACCGGATCTTTATGCCGGCATGGGCGCGCCCGACGGTGACGGCGCTTCTGATTTTTCAATCTTCCGTCCGTATGCCACGCGCTTGGATCGCGCGCAAGAGCACGCCGAGATCGTTGCCGCTGCCGATTGGCTCAAAGCCAAGTTCGCCGGGACCAAATTGGGAATCATGGGATTCTGCATGGGCGGAAGGATCGTTCTAAACGAGGTCGCGCAAGACGGCGCACTCTTTGCCGCCGCAGCTCCGTTCTATGGCGCGGTTGAAAACGTCGATCCGAAAACCATCGCCACGCCCGTCTGCGGCAGCTACGGCGGCCGCGACAAGAGTATCCCGGCCGACTCGGTTCGTGCCTTTGCGCAAGCGCTGACCGTACCTCACGACTTTCGCGTCTACGACGACGCCGGACACGCCTTCTTCGACGAAGACCGGCCCTCGTACGTGCCCGCGGCCGCTGCCGACGCATGGGCGCGCACGATTGCGTTCTTCAACAAATATTTGGCGGGCGCAAGCACGTGATCGTTTGGGACGTCGTCGGCGTCTTTCTTCTCGGCAGCGCACTCGGGGCGCTCATCGTGTGGCTTGTTGGTCGAGCGGAGAGCGCGTCGCTGCGAGCCCAGCTCGAGCAGACGCAGATCGCCGGCGAAAAGAGCGTCGAAGCGTTGCTGGAGCGCACGAAAAACGAGCTCCGCGAAACCACCGCGGCGCGCGCCAGCGAGCGCGTCGGCGAGCTCGTTTCACCGATGACCCAGAAACTCGGCGAGTTCGACCGTCTGCTCGCCGATCTCGAAGCCTCCCGTCAACGCGATGCGGGCAGCCTGCGCGAGCAGATCGACCAACTCTTGGGGCGCGCCGAAAAACTGGAGAGCGCTGCGGCCGGATTGACCATGCAAACGTCGACGCTGGTTACCGCATTGCGCAACCCGACCTCGCGCGGACGCTGGGGTGAGATGCAGCTCCGTAACGTCGTCGAGAAGGCCGGCATGCTGCCGCACTGCGACTTCACCGAACAGCAATCGGTCGCACTCGATCAGGTGCGCGTGCGTCCGGATATGACGATCAACCTTCCCGGCGACCGCCGCGTCTTCGTCGACGCCAAAGCGCCGACCGATTCGCTGCAGGCGGCCTTAGAGTCTGTCGACGATCAGGCGCGCGTCGCACTGGTGAAACAGCACGCTCGCGCCCTGCGCGATCACGTGGATGCTCTGGCGCGGCGAGGCTACCAAACGGCGAAGGGTTCGGCCGACTACGTCGTGATGTTCGTAGCCGGCGAAGCCTTTCTCAGCTACGCCTGCACCGAGGATCCGGCGCTCATCGAATACGCACTGGACAAGGGCGTTCTGATCAGCGGTCCGCTAACGCTGGTAACGTTGCTGCGAAGCTTCGCCATGGGTTGGCAGGCACTGCGTCAGGAAGAAAACGCCAAGCGCATCGCCGACATGGGACGGGTGCTTTACGAGCGGGCCTGCAAATTCTCCGAGCATCTTGCAGAAGTCCGCAAGCACCTCGAGCGTTCGGTCAACGCGTTCAACGCCGCCGTCGGGTCCTACGAGACCAAGCTGCTTCCGCAAGGACGCCGGCTCAAGGACGAAGCCTCGCTCGGCAGCGACGCCCTGGCCGAGATTCCGCCGATCGACGTCGTGCCGCGCGGCATTACCGCGCTCGACACCGGAACGCAAACCAAACGGCTGCCGCGCTCGCAGCAGCTCTTCGCCAACGACGACGCCGTTTAAGCCCGCGACGTTCTAGTGCGCCTGGTCGGCCTTCCATGTGCGCAGCGCGGTGAGCGTATTCGAGACGTGCTGGGTTGGATCGAGGCTAGTGTACTCGTAAATGATCGTACCGTTGGGTGCGATGACGTACGACGTACGGTTGGCATATTCCGGATGCTGCGGTAAAACCGCGTCGTACTCTTTCATGACGGTCTGATCGGTATCGGCCGCAACGGCGAACTTGCTGCGGCATTCGCTGACGGAAAACTTCTGCAGCTTGTCGATCGGATCGTGTGAGACGCCGATCACCGTCGCGCCAAGCGCGTGGTACTGATCGATCGCGTCGGCGAACTCGTGCGCTTCGATCGTGCACCCGGTGGTGAACGCCGCGGGATAAAAATACAGCACGACCGGCCCCTGCTTGAGCGCATCGGCGAGAGTGAAGGTGAAGACCTTACCACCCTGGCTGGCCTGGAGGGTAAACGCCGGTGCCTTAACCCCGGTCGAGAGCGCGGCGAGTGCCGGAGCCGTGAGCGCCGCCGCGGCGACGGCGGCCAGAATCAAAAAACGAATCCTCATAATGCCGTTGCTTTGCTATCATGGTTGCGTGGAGCCTGCAGCACCGAAGCACCGAATCGAGCCGCGATTGATTTGGATTCTCGTCGCCGTCGGCGTCGCCGTCATTCTCGCCGCCGTCACGATGGTCGTGGTGATGGCTTTGACGCTGCTTCACGTCATGGACCGAGCCGACGCCCACGTCTGCGGTCTCGCCGCCGTCCGCCGCAGCCCGGCTGCTGCCCGCATGCTCGGCACCCCCATCGAACAGCAGGGGCTCACCGCCGGCTCGACCTCGACGGACAATGGCGAAGATACCGAGCGCATTACCTTCACCGTCAAGGGGCCGCGCGGAACCGCCTTCGTGCTGGCGCAGGGTTTCCGGTCGCCGCTTACCTCGCACCTGGTGGTCACAATCGGGCGAAACCAGCGCAGCACGGTGGTCTACACCGGGCCGCTGGACTGCGCCGAGCTTCACCAAAAAGACGGCGACGCCGGCCTCACACCTTGAACGTAACGTCGCCGAACTGCTTCGGATCGTAGTTCCGGTCGCCGCGCGGCCGGGGCGTGTCCTTCCACCACGTGCTGAACGTCGCCAGCCACTCGAAGTTTTCGAAGAGATACTCGTTGCCGCGAACGCGGCGCAGCCGTTCCACGAACGGAAGAATCGAATTCCAGCGCGAGCGCAGCATAAAGCCGACCGCGTCGACGAGCAGCGAGGCGTCGAGAACGCGGCGTCGTGCCAAGCACGCTACCGTCTCGACGTACTGGGCGACGAGCACGAACGCGCGATCGTCGTCCGAGCCGTCGAAGTTGCGGCGTACGCTGTCGTCGTCGGGATAGCGGTCGCCGATCGACTCGAGCTGCGCGAACGCCGCGACGATCTCGGGTGCGGTAAGCCTTGCGATCGCATCCAGAATCGCATTTGCGTTACGTTCGTGTTCGATCTGTTTGTTTTGACGCGTCAGCAGCACGCTCGATAGTCCGAGCGCCAGCAACGAAACGGCGATCGAAGAACCGGCAAAGAGCTGGTCGGCGTCCACGGCGTGGTCGTCGCCCCCTTTAAAGACCCATCAGGCGCGCCAGAATAAGACGCTGCACTTCGTTGGTTCCCTCACCGATCTCGTTGATCTTCTGATCGCGGTACATGCGCGAGATCGGATACTCGTCCATGAAGCCGTACCCGCCGTGAATTTGCAGCGCATCGTTGACGACGCGATGTGAAAGCTCGCCGGCAAAGAGCTTAGCGAAACTCGCCGCAGCGACGTAGTCGCGCCCGCGATCTTTTTCCCATGCGGCGCGAAGCATCATCAGCTTGGCGTGCTCGATTTGAGTGAGCATATCGACGAGCTTAAACGATATCGCCTGAAACTTGCTGATCGGTTTCCCGAACGCATGGCGCTCTTTCGAGTAGGCTAGGGCCTCGTCGTAGGCCCCCAAGGCAAGCCCGATCGAGAGCGCCGCAACGGAGATGCGTCCTCCGTCGAGGATCGAGAGAAACTGGCGATAGCCCTCGCCCCGTCCGCCGAGCAAGTTCTCTTCGGGAACGGCGGCATCCACGAACGCAAGCTCGCGTGTGTCGGAGGCCCGCCACCCCATCTTGCGATACTTGCGGCTGCGGGAGAATCCGGGCGTTTCTTGAGGAACGATGATGTTCGATATCTCGCGCGAGCCGTCGGGGCGCGTTCCAGTAACGGCCGTGATCGTCGTTCCTCCGCTGATGTCGGTGCCCGAGTTGGTAATGAAGGCCTTGGTCCCATTGATGACCCACTTACCGTCGCGCAAATCGGCCCTGGTCTGCACGTTGCCGGCGTCGCTCCCCGCGTTTGGTTCGGTCAGGCCGAAGCCCCACAGCTTCTCGCCGCGCGCGAGCGGCACGAGGTACTTCTGTTTCTGCTCCTCGCTTCCGAAAAGATGGAACGGCGTGGCCCCTAACGAGACGTGCGCGGCCATCGTGATGGCGGTGGAAGCGTCGGCGCGCGCGATCTCCATTACCGCCAGCGCATAACTTACCGTATCGGCGCCCGCGCCGCCGTACTCTTCGGGAAACGGAAGGCCCATGAACCCCAGTTCGGCCATCTTCGCGACGAGCTCGTACGGAAAGCGCTCCTCGCGGTCCATCTCCTCGGCGCGCGGCTTAACCTCGTCTTGCGCAAACTCGCGCGCGAGGTTCTGGATGGCCCGCTGCTCGTCCGTTAAATCGAAGTCCATGGCAAAGGTATAGGCCGGACCTTTCGGAAAACCCCTCTGCCAGCGATGATCTCCCTCCGCGGTGTTTCGCTCGTATATCCCAACGGAGTCCGCGCCCTCGACAACGTCAGTCTCGAAATCGCTAAGGGCGAGTTCGTATTCCTCGTTGGCGATTCGGGCACCGGTAAGTCGAGTCTGCTTCGCCTGCTCTACCGGGAAGTACGATCCACCAACGGAGAGATCGTGGTCGACGGAATTCGCGTCGACCGTCTGCGGCGCAATCGCGTCCCGGCCCTACGGCGGCATCTCGGGGTCGTCTTTCAAGATTTCAAACTGCTCGTCGATAAGACCGTCTGGGAGAACGTCGCATTCGCCATGCAGGTGACCGGCGCGCATACCCGCGACGTGATGCGCCAAGTGCCGCGCGTGCTCGACCTGGTCGGACTCTCGCACAAGAGCCGGATGTACCCAGGGGAACTCTCCGGCGGCGAGCAGCAGCGCACCGCGATCGCTCGCGCACTGGTCAACAATCCGAAGCTCTTGCTCTGCGACGAGCCGACGGGAAACCTGGACCCGGCCAATACCACCGAGATCACCGCGCTCCTGCTGCGCATCAACCTTAAAGGAACGACCGTGGTCGTCGCCACGCACAATCAAGCCGTCGTCGATCGCATGCGGCGGCGCGTCGTGCGCTTGGACGACGGACGCATCACTGCCGACGAGGAACGGGGCTACTACTATCTTGGACTGGGGCAAACTCAAATTCTTTCTGGGTGAGGTGCTGCGCAATTTTTCGCGCAACGCCGGCATGCAGATAACCGCGATCGGCACGGTCGCCATCACGATCGTCGTGCTCGGACTCTTTCTGTTCGTCCGCGCCGCGGTCGCCGATCTCGGGGGACG
>CAZMPP010000139.1:0-7121 GCA_964568035.1 uncultured bacterium | reverse complement strand
ACTGCTGCCTCCCGTAGGAGTCTGGACCGTGTCTCAGTTCCAGTGTGGCTGGTCGCTCTCTCAAGCCAGCTACCCATCGAAGTCTTGGTAGGCCATTACCCCACCAACTAACTAATGGGACGCAGTCCCGTCTCTCAGCGGATTGCTCCTTTCATCGTCAAAAGATGCCTCTCGACGATCGTATGCGGTATTAGCTAACCTTTCGGCTAGTTATCCCCCACGCGAAGGCAGGTTGACCACGTGTTACTCACCCGTCTGCCACTAGGTATTGCTACCTCGTTCGACTTGCATGTGTTAGGCACGCCGCCAGCGTTAGTCCTGAGCCAGGATCAAACTCTCCATAAAAAACTTTATGGAGCCTTGATCGGCTCTATGGAAGTTTCGATTCTGCCGACCTCGTTAGAGCTCGACTGAAATCTACGCTTCCCTCAATTTGTAATTGTACGAATTCTCGCGACCCAAAAGACATTGCCGATAATGACGCTGTCTTGAGACGTCGGAGACCCACAGACTTATTGCTGTATATTGCTGTTGCACTGTTCAGTTTTCAAGGAGCGAACCCGTAAAAAGTTCGACGGCCGACGGGGTCGAGCGACCCAGGCGGGCGCCGAGCGACTTTTTACGCTTCGGGGTGCCCGCGCGACTCGCGTCGGCTTCGGGCACGACCGCTATCATATCGCCGCCCCCTGCGCGTGTCAAGGAAAGCGGCCCAGCTTTCTTCGCGGCTTAATTTGCCGGCCCGGGGAGCCACCCGGGCGTTTGCTAATCCGTCGCCGCATGACCGCCACGTTATTCGACCATGTCGACCTCCGCGTCGGCGACCTCCGCAAGGTGCGGGGACTCTACGACGCCCTGTTGGCCGCCATGGGGTACGGCCGAATCGTTGAAGACGCCGATTCCATCTGCTATTACACCCCCGGCGGCGAGCGTTCCGCCCCATTCTTCGGGATCGACCTCGATCCGGGCCATCGGGTGAACGGTACCCGCATCGCGCTTCGGGGCGAAAGCCGCGACGACGTCGACCGGCTAGCGGCCGTCGCCCGCGAGGCCGGCGCTACCGCCTTCGAAGCCCCGCACGTCTGCGAGGAGTACACGCCCTTTTATTATGCCGCGTTCTTCGAAGACGCTGAAGGCAACAAGCTCGAGATCTGCTACCGCGAGGCGCCGGCGCCTTAGACTTTTCGCGACATGGACTTGGCCTGCATGAAAAGCAGCAGGTAGTCGGGTCCCCCGGCCTTGCTGTCGGTTCCCGACATGTTGAACCCGCCGAACGGGTGGACGCCCACCATCGCGCCCGTGCTCTTCCGGTTGAAGTAAAGATTACCCACGAAGAAATCCTCGCGCGCCCGCCGGATCTTCTCCTCGTCGCTGGTATAGAGCGACCCGGTCAGCCCGAACTCGGTGTTGTTCGCGATGGTCATCGCGTCGTCGAAATCTTTGGCCTTGATGACGGCCAGGACCGGACCGAAGATCTCTTCTTGGGCGATGGTCGCGTCGGGGGCGACGTCGGCGATCACCGTCGGTTCCAGGAAGTAGCCGGTCTCCCCAACCCGCTTTCCGCCGGCAATCAGGCGGCCTTCGCGCTGCCCCTTCTCGATATAACCCATGATCGAGCGTAGCGCCGCTTCGTTTACCACCGGCCCCATATAATTGGAAAGATCGGTAGGATCGCCGACCGCGATCTGGCCGACGCGGCGCTGGAGCTTCTCGACGAACTCGTCGTAGATGCTGGCGTCCACGATGGCGCGCGAGCACGCCGAGCACTTCTGCCCTTGGAAGCCGAAGGCCGAGACCGCCACGCCCTCAACTGCGGCGTCGACGTCGGCGTCGGCTGCCACGACGATCGAATCCTTACCGCCCATCTCTGCGACGACGCGCTTGATCCATTTTTGGCCGGGCTGCGGTTTGGCGGCCAGCTCGTTGATGCGTAGACCGACTTCCTTGGAACCGGTAAACGAGATGAAGCGAACGGACGGATGCGTGACAATCAGATCGCCGATCTCGCTGCCCGAACCGGGAACAAAGTTCACCACGCCCTTCGGTACGCCGATCTCTTCGAGCAGGTCGACGAACCACGCGGCGATCACCGCCGCATCGCTGGAAGGTTTGAGCACGACGGTGTTTCCGCTGACGATGGCGGCGGCCGTCATGCCCATCATGATCGCACCCGCGAAGTTCCACGGTGGAATCACCGCACCGACGCCGAGCGGAATATAGACCATCTCGTTTTGCTCGCCCTCGATCGGCACGACTGGCTGGGGCTGCGCGAACCGCAGTGCCTCGCGCGCGTAGAACTCCAAGAAGTCGATGGCTTCGGCGATATCGCCGTCGGCCTCCGGCCAACTCTTTCCGACTTCGTACACCAGCAGCGCGTCGTATTGAAAGCGGCGGTCGCGCAGCAAGCGCGCCGCTTTGAAAATATATTCGGCGCGCTCGGCAAGCGTCAGGCGGCGCCACGACTCAAAGGCGCGTGCGGCTGCCTGGATCGCCTCGTTCGCCTGTTCTTTCGAGGCGGCGCTCGTCAGACCGATGACCTCGTCGGGGTTAGCCGGATTGAGCGAGCGGATTTTCTTCTCGGTTTCGATCCTGCGGCCGTCGATAACGAGCGGATAATGCCGGCGGAACTGCGATTTCACTTCGGCTAGCGCAGCCTTTATCGCCGCGGCGTCGGCGGGATCGCGAAAATCTTTGACCGTCTCGTTAGTAAACGGAGCGATCTTGCCTGAGGCGTGTTCTGCGGTGGTCGTCATGCGGCTATACTACCAGCCCGCGAGCGCCACGCCTTGCTTCTCTTGCGACACCGGTCGGCGGGCCCCGCTTTCCAGGCGGAGAAGCATCCCGCCATGACGCAGCTCCGGGCGGTAGCTATCGCGGCGCTTTTTCTGGGCGTCGGAATGGCCGGCTCGCCGTTGGAGCCGCTCCACGTCCTGCTGGCCGGCGCGCTCTTGCTGCTCTTCGCCGTAGCACTCGAGCGCAAGCCTACCACGCTCTTGGTCTTTCTCTTCGGTTTCGCCGGCGTTTTGCTGGCCTGCTACGTCCAGCATTCCGAGGTTTATCCCGGAACCGGCGTGGTCGGCGTCGGATTAGGCGGTCTGGCTGCCGCCTCGTACGGGCGCCCCTATGCGCCGGCGGTCATCGCCGTTCTGGGGACGGTTATCGGCGCGACGCTCTTCTTTCTTCTGTAGTCGCTACTGAACGGCTGGAGCGTGCGCCGCCGCGCCGCGCAAATCCGCCACCAGTGCGCTACGTTGCTCGGTCTGCATCAACGCCTCACCGATAAGGAACCCGCGCGCTCCGGCGGCGCGCAGCCGTGCCACGTCGGAGGCGTCGCGCATTCCACTCTCGCTAATCGCGAACGTACCCGGCGGCACTTTGGGCAGCAGATGCTCGCTGACCGCAAGGTCGGTCTCGAGCGTCCGTAGGTTGCGATTGTTGATGCCTAATAACGGCGCACCGGCGGCAATGGCGCGACGAAGCTCCGGTTCGTCGTGGACTTCCACGAGCACGTCGAGATCGTAAGCGTCCGCCTCGTCCATGCACTCGCGCAACGTCTCATCGTCTAATCCGCCGACGATCAGCAGCGCGCAATCCGCCCCATGTGCTGCCGACTGTGCGATCTGATATCGCGTCCAGATAAAGTCTTTGCGCAGCAGCGGACGCGAGGTCGCAGCTCGCACCACATCGAGATACTCCAGCTCGCCGAGGAAATGATCGCGCTCGGTCAGGATGCTGATCGCATCGCTTCCGGCCGCGTCATAGGCACGCGCGATTTCTACCGGGTCAAAGCTGCGCGCGATCAAACCTGCCGACGGCGAGGCGCGCTTGATCTCGGCGATGATGGCGCCCCCATCGGCCCGTTGCAACGCGCTCAAAAATGGACGCCGATCGCCACGGCGCGCAAGCGCTCGCGCGCGCACTTGCTCGTACGGTTCGACCCGGCGCTCCTGTTCGAGCACCGCCGCCTTGGCCGCGTAGATTTTTCGAAGGATGTCGGTCATGCAGAGCGCGGGCTACGTCGGCGTCGCGGTCGGCCCCGGCGAACCCGACGGCGTTGAGGTCGGAACCGTTGCCGGACCGACGGTAACCGTCGAACCCGTTGCGTCCTTAACGATCGTCACGTTCTTTCCGGACGTGCCCGACCCAAAGGTCAGTTTTCTCCCGTACTTACCGTTTCTGTTGGCCTGTTGCTGCCGGGGGTTCCAGGTGTCGTCGAGCGCGTTCACCGTTTCGTAGCGGCGCTTGATATAGATCTCCGTCACCAGCGCACCGATGAAATCGTTGCCGCCGGTCGAGTTTAAGGTGCCGCCGCCGAAGTCGATCTGGCCGGTCGTCCCCGACGCGGTAACCGGATTGAGCACGTCTGCGAAAGCGTACCGGCTGCGAGCAAACGTTTCTCCCTCGGCGGCCACGTCGACGCTGCCGTCGGTGGCGATATCGACAACCTTGGCGGCCACGACGCTGTCGCTCTGACCGGGCAGGAGCGTGATTGACGGAGGGGTTGCGTACGGCGAAGCCGTTGCGACCGGTACGGATATGCCGCCGACGCCGAAGTCGTTGCCGCGAATCGTACACGCCGTACACGTGAACGAGCCCCCGGCCACGAGCACGCCGCTGACGGCGCGCAGCGCGGTCGCGAATCCGGCGCCCAGACTGGTCGTCGTTGCGTTGAGCGCACCGAAGGTGTCGACCGAAACATAGCCCGCCTTCGAGCCCGGCAAGCGAATCGACGAAGCACCGACATACACATCGTTTAAACCCACGCTCACGGCCGGAGCGATCTCCAGCGTTGTATAGGCCGACTTGGGCGGCGCGTGCACGATGCTTTCGAAGAGCGTGTCTTCGCCGACGCCGTTGATGAACGTACCGGAGCGCAGGTCGCGGCCGTAATTGCTCCCGTTGATCGCTACATTGCGCGGAATCACGATGGGAAAGATCTCGCCGTTGTGCGTGCTGTAGTTGCCCGCGGAAAGGGTGATCGTGACGCCGTTGGGCGCGACGGATTTTGCCGCGGCGAGCACCGCGACCGCTTTGGTCAGCGTCTTGTACGGCTTATCCAAGCTGCCGTTGCCCGAAGTGTCGCTGCCGTTGTGCGCGTCGACGAACAACTGCGAGATGGGCGCAAGCGTCGGAGTAATCGGCCCGGGTTGTCCCCAGCGGGTACAGGCGGTGCCGCTCGCGATTCCAGCGACCGCCATAATAGCGACGACCGCGAAGAAGAGCCGCGATACCCAGAGACTGCGCATCTCGCGGCCCCTTTGCCGTAGCGTACTCCGGGACCTCGGGGAGTCGTCGGCAATACTCCGGAAGAGAGATGAAGCAATGGTTAAGACGCCGGTTCGTTCCATCGTCGGCGCTATCGCCGGTGCCGCAGCTCGTTGGGGCGAGGCGGCCTTCCCGCCACGGACGCGCGCGCGTGATGCCGTCGGTGCGCGAACCGGCTATGCCGCCGCCGCCATCGATTATGCCTTCGACCGCCTATTTGGTTCCCTGACGCGGGACGCTATCGAAGCCGTGATTGCCGGCGAACTGGGCGCGGTCGATGCCCTCGACGGTTTTGTCGCGATGCCCGGGCGCCCGCCGTCTCGGGCGCTCCCGATCGGCCGCGTCTGCATCATCTCCAGTCGCACCACCATCGGCGTCGCAATCGTTCCGGCAATATTTGCGCTCTGCGCGAGATGTTCGGTGCTCGTTAAGGACCGCGAAGACTTCGTCGCGTCGGCATTTTTCGCAACCGTTGTCGAACATCTCGAAACGCTTCGCGGCGCGATAGAGACTCGAGCGTGGGACGGCGCCGGCCACGCGCACGCCTTACGGGATTTCGACGCGATCGTTGCCTTCGGCGGGGACTCGACGCTCGATGAAATCGGCGGCCGGCTTTTGCCCGAAACGCGTTTTATCGCGTACGGCTCTAAGGCCAGTGCCGGCTACGTTACGCGCGATGCCTTGAGCGAAGAGTCGAAGGCACGGATCGCGGCGCGTGGCGCAGCTTTGGATTTAATTCTCTATGAGAGCGAAGGGTGTCTTTCGCTGCACGCCCTTTTCGTCGAGGGCGAAGGCACGGTGAGTCCGCAACGTTTCGGCGAGCTTTTGGATGAAGCGATCGTCGAGCTGATACCGCGTTTTCCGCCTGCCGCGCTCGATGAAGGCGTTACCGCGAAAATCGCCGGCGCGCGCGACCTTGCACTCTTTCGCCGAGGCCCCGGAGCGACGGCCCTCGCCGACCCGCAGGCCGCGTTTCTCGTAGCCGTCGATCCGCCGCCGGACGAACCTCCACTCTTTCTGCCACGCGTCGTCGCCGTCCGTTCCGTCAATGGACCGCAGGATGCCCTGGCGTATCTCCGACGCCATGCCGTCAAGCTGGAGGCCGTCGCGGTTTCCGAACATCGCCACGACCTCGCCGAATTCGCCCACGCGGCGGGCGCGTCGCGCATCACGACGCTCGGAGCGCTGCAATCGCCGCCGCTGGGCATCTTTCACGGTGGCCGCCCCCGAATCGCCGAGTTCGTGCGCTGGATAAGCGACGAAACGTGAGCGAAAACTTCGAGCGTATCGTCACCAACGTACCGGGCAAACGCAGCCTCGAGCTCGCCCGGTCGCTCTCGCGTCACGAGTCGCGCAACGTTACGTATCTCGCCGACGATTTTCCGATCTTCTGGGAATCGGCGCGCGATTCCATCGTTACCGACGTCGACGGCAACCGTTACATCGACTGCACGGCCGCCTTCGGCGTCGCCAATGCCGGACACGCCAATCCTCGCGTGACGAAAGCCGTAACCGAGCAGGCGGAACGCTTGGTGCACGGCATGGGTGACGTCCATCCTACGGAGGTTCGCGTACGGCTCTTCGAGCGGCTAGCGGAGATTCTGCCGCGCGAACTCTCGCGCGTCTTTCTTGCGACGACGGGATCGGAGGCGGTAGAAGCGGCCTTGAAAACGGCCATGCTAGCTACCGGAAGATCGCGATTCGCGGCGTTTCGAGGCGCCTATCACGGTCTATCGTTCGGTGCCCTTGCCGTAGCCGGCATCGACCGCTTTCGCCGGCCGTTCGCCGCAGCGTTGACGGAGCCGCTGCTCTTGGAGTTCCCGTGCGATGGTGCCGGCATCTCGCTCGAACACGTAGCG
>CAZMPP010000138.1:0-7316 GCA_964568035.1 uncultured bacterium | reverse complement strand
TCGGATGGGTCGAGTCGTAACGGGTCGTAATAGGCTTTAGGAGATTCGAATCCTACCAGGCCCACCATGGACGCGGATTGGTGCCGACGAACGGCTCATCAAGTAACGCGACCGTGTCTACTTATAAAGGAGCAGCGTCTAAATGAACTCGACTGGTCTAGTGAAGTACACTGGTGCCCTACTTGCACTCGCGATCTTGTCCGCATGTGGTGGCGGCTCGTCGGTAGCGCCGTCAACCGCCCAGCGAACCGTGCGATACGTCGGTAAAATGCTCTACGTGAACGGAAGGCCGGTAACGGCAGCGCGTCTGAGCCCGATGCCCCGATATGCGACGATGGTTCCCGACCATCATGGAAAGAAAAAATATGAGTACGTCTTCAACTACTACGGAACGTACGCCAGCATTTTCGACTACCCAAAGAGCACGCACCAGATCGGTCAGATCAATGGCGACGGTGGTCAAGGGTGCACAAACGTCCTCTACGGTTATGGGAAGAAGATCATGTGGAACATCGGCGGTCCCACGCAGGTCACGGAGTACAAAGTTCCCGACACGCCGATCAAGACGCTGTCTTTCCCTTATTCTTTTCCAACCAGTTGCGCTATGAATACGAGCGGCGATCTTGCGGTGGGGGTCTTTTTCGAGTCGGGCCCTGGTGGCGGGGACGTCGTGATCTTCAAGAACGCGAGCGGAACGGGCACCGCTTACAGCACGCCGTTGGAGGCAGAGTACTTCGACGGCTACGACAATAAAGGTAATCTCTTCGCCGATGGCTTTACCAGCAGCGGTTACTTCGGGCTCGTCGAGCTGCCGAAGGGCAGCACGAAGTTCGTGACGATCAACACGAGCAACACGGTGGACTTCCCCGGCTCCGTGCAGTGGGACGGCACATACCTCACCGTCTTCGATCAAGTGGCAAACGCGGTGTATCAGTACACGGTCAGCGGAACGACGGCGACGCTGAAGGGCACCGTACAGCTCTCAGGTTCCAGCGACTGTGCGCAGACCTGGATCGTTAAGGGCCTTCTTTATTGCGGTGATGCGGGTAACGACAACGGCGAAGTGTTCAAGTACCCGGCCGGCGGTTCACCGATCGCGGTGCTTACCGGCAACTTCGATACCCCGCTCGGTGTGACGGCGGCGCAGAAGTAGTCCGCGTTTCCAGCGACACAATTTGGAGTATCGGCTTAAATATACGCGCGCGGGACCGAGTTCCCGCGCGCTTACCTTCAGATCCCTCGACGGCAATTCAAGCCACCACGAGCGAGCCCTCATAAGTTACCCGCCCCGTTCGGCGAGGCAAGCGCTAGGCAGGCAATCGTGAGGTTAAGCCGAGGGTTCTTCGGCGCCGCAGGCCGAATGAAATGCCCGCCCGCCACGTTCTACTCCTAAGGAGATGCCGTCGTGCTACGCCGTTTTGCTGCTTTTCTAATTGCCTTCGCCTGGCTCGCCGGTTGCGGCGGACGGGCGAGCGGGCCGGTGAACCCGATCCCGCCGAACTCGTCGCAGACCGTCTCGCAAAAACCGCCGACGAACGTCAACGAGCTGCCCGAGCCGCCCGTTGTGAACTCCGTCAACGGCGTGGCGAAGGTCGATCTTCAGGTGACGTTCAGCGGTGCGACCGGGTTCCCACAGTTCGTTTTTGACGGATTGGGCGGCACCGCGCCGACGATTCGCGTAAATCCCGGCGATCGGATCGAGATGACGGTCGAAGATCAGCTCTTGCCGCGCAAGGGCGAGAAAGACAACATCAACATCCACTTCCACGGATTGGGCTCTTCGCCGCGACCGCCGGGAGACGACGTTCTTGGAACGATGGCGCGGCCGGGCCAAACGCTGCATTATGTCGTGCACGTTCCCAAGAACCAAGAGCCGGGACTTTATTGGTATCATCCGCACGTGCACGGCCAGACGACGTATCAAGTCGGTTCCGGCGGCATGTCGGGCGCGATCATCGTCAACGGTCTCGAGAAGCATATTCCCGGCCTGGCAAAGATGAAGGAGCGCATGATTATCGTGCGCGCCACCGGCGTTGGTGAGAACGCACCGCCCGCCGGCGGCGATGCGGATGAAGACTCCTCGGGCATGTCCGACATGAGCGGAATGTCCAGCATGGCTTCGCCCACCGCCAAGCCGAAAGTCGTCAACAGCGAGCCCTGCGGTTCCGATCTCGGGCTTACGACGACGCTCAACACCGCTTTCCAGCCCGTTATCACCATTGCGCCCGGCGAAAAACAGTTCTTCCGCGTCGTGAACGCGACCGGACACAAAACGCTTAAACTCTCGACCGGCGGCGACTTGGTGCTCGTGGCCATCGATGGATTTGCACTCGATACGTGGCCGGCAACGCCGCCAACGGAAACCGTGAAAACCATTGTGATTCCGCCGGCGGCCCGCGCCGAGTTCGTCGTTACCGGTCCGAAAAATGGATACGGTTCTTTCCGTACGCTCTGCTACGACACCGGCTTTAGCGGAGACCGCGACCCCGAGCTTCTTCTCGCCAAGATGCGCGCGCCTAAGGGTAAGGGCAGCGACACGTCGTTCCACGGTAAATTGACCGTGGGCGCGCCGTTGCCGCAAAACGTTTACGATACGCCGTTGCCGCCGCCGGCCGCAAAGCGCGTCGTGGTTTTCAGTGAAGGCCCGTCGCACTTTTTCCTCAACGGTAAAGAGTTCCATATGGGCGCTCCCCCGATGTTTATCGTGCACACCGGAACGGTTGAAGAGTGGCGCCTCGTCAACGTGACGGAAGAGACGCACGACTTCCACCTGCATCAGGCGCACTTTTTGGTCAAGCAGATCGACGGTGTTCGGCTCGTGCATCCGTACTGGGCGGACAGCGTAGTTCTCCCACACCGGCGCAAGGACGGCAAACCGGGGACGATGGTAATCACCGCCGACTTCCGCGACCCAACCATCAGGGGAACGTTCCTCTTCCACTGTCACATCCTGGACCACGAAGATGCCGGGATGATGGCAAAGATTCAGGCGATTTAGAAGGATGAAGGCGATGATAAATGGCCGTTTGGGGCTCGGAACTCTTATTGGCGCGGCGCTGCTAGCCGCATGCAGCAACGCCGGAACTTCGCTTGCACCGCAGGCGCAGCTGGGAGCGGCACCGTCAGGCGCAACAGCGATGGGTACCACACATTCTCGATTTAATAATGCGGGGTCGTGGGTTTCGCCCAGTGCCGCGAGCGGCGATCTGCTCTACGTTTCGGACGCGCGCGGCAGCGTTTACATGTACACGTATCCGGCCGGAAGGTTCGTAGGATTGATTAAGGGCTTCCACTCGCCCGCAGGACTCTGCTCGGACAGCAAGGGCAACGTGTTCGTCGTAAACACGAACGATCTCGACGTGCTCGAGTTCAAGCACGGTGGAACGAAATCGATTCAAGAGCTCAACGACTTCGGACACTACCCGGTCGGGTGTGCCGTCGATCCGAAGAGCGGCGATGTCGCGGTGGCCAACTACGCCAGCACGCTGTCGCTCGGGCCGGGAAGCGTCTCGATTTTCCACGGCGGCCACGGGATTCCGAGCTCGTACCAGAATGAGGCGTTCAACGCGTACTTCTTCTGCGGTTACGATAATAAGGGCAACCTCTTCGTGGATGGCGCCGATTACGGTAGCTACAATACGAAGTTCGCGGAACTCGCTTACGGCAGCAGTAACCTGAACAGCGTTACCCTCGATCAAACGATCGGCTATCCGGGCGGCGTAATGTGGGACGGCAAGTATCTCGCCGTGCAAGACACCTACACGCGCACGGTCTACCGCTTCGATATGGCCGGCTCTAAGGGCACGTCCGTGGGAAGCGTAAAGTTCAAAGGTAACAATACCGGCCTTTTGACGCAGTTCTGGCTGGACGGCGGTTCGATTCTCATGCCGTTCGGCACGCTGCCCCGGGCAGTGCGCAAGGTTGGCTATTGGCCGTATCCCAAAGGCGGTCCGGTGTCGCAATCGTATAGCGTCAAAAACTCAAACGAACTCGTCGGCATAACGATTAGCGTAGCGACGAAGTAATCGGACGCCGGTTGAAGCGATGAAGCACGTCCTGATCAAGTATCGGTTTGAGGGTGGCGCTCAGGCCGAGTGGCACGATGAGGTCGCGCGCTTCGTCAAGGCGATTGAAGCCGATCCCGAGCTTAGCGGCAAGATCACGTACCGTGCGATGAAGACGCCGGACGGCGATTACTACCATCTCGCAACGGTCGTCGATCAGGCGACGGCCAATCTGCTCGGCGAGCGCAATTTTTTTGAACGCTACACGGCGCGCGTGGACGAGATCTCCAAAGGAACGCTCGAAACGTCGCCGCTTGAAATCATCGCGCAGACCGAGCATCAAGCATGAGGGGCTAGCGCGACGGCTCGGCAACATCTTTCAGCGTTTTTTCACACCCGGAAGATAGTGTAGCGGATTAAGATGCACGCAAAAATCGGCCTCATCGCTATCACGGTCGCCCTCGGCCTTACGGCTTGCAGCGGGTCGTCACCGGCAGTTCCTCCGCCGTCTCCCGGGATGCCGGCTGCTGTGGGGAGACCGCTGGAGCACGCTGCCAAATACGCCGTAACCGACCTCGGAACGCTCGGCGGTCCTTACAGCAGCGCGCGTGCGATTAACGCCGCCGGCGAGGTGACGGGCATCGTATCGCGCTCGGACGGCGCTGCTCACGCCTTCACCTACACCTTCGCGGGCGGTATGGTCGACATCGGCTCGCTCGGCGGAACGATAGCCGTGGGCAATGGCATCGATCGTGCAGGCGACGTCGCGGGCTACTCAACTAAAGCCGATGGAACTTACCACGCTTTCCTATACCGTAACGGCACAATGAAAGACATCGGCGACCTTGGCGGCGGATCCGCGACCGCCTACGCGCTCAACGACGACGGGGTAGTTGTCGGCTCCGCGTATACCGCCGACGACGTCGCCGATCCGTTTCTCTACAAGCAAGGGAAGATGAAGGACCTCGGCACGCTGGGAAGCCATGCGCCGGACGACTGGAATAACGCGGCAGGCATCAACGATTCGCAACAAGTGGTCGGGATCTCGTACGACACTCTCGGAAATTTTCTGGGCTTTTTATGGAGCAAGGGTCAAATGCAGAGCCTCGGAACGCTCGGCGGCGATTGGAGCGATGCGGAGGCTATCAACGCCAAAGGACAGATCACCGGGCAAGCCTACACGAGCGGAAACCTGCAAGCGCATGCGTTTCTGTGGAGCCGCGGAAAAATGAAAGACCTTGGCGTGCTGCCCGGCAGCAGCGGCTACAGTTGGGGAATTGGGATCAACGGCGCCGGCGTCGTCGTCGGCCGGTCGCAGCAACCGCAAGGAAGTACTTACGTCGACCATGCCTTTATATGGAGCGGCGGAAGATGCGCGATCTCAATTCGCTGATTTCGCCGAAATCGGGATGGCTGCTTAATATCGCCTCGGCCATTAACGATTCGGAACAGATCGCGGGCGACGGCACGATCGCCGGCCAAACCCACGCGTTCTTACTGACCCCGCGTAACTAGGAAGCAGCTGGTTCCCGGGGAGCAGTGACGGGCGAGCCTGGCTTCGGGTTGACAGCCGGAGGCGCGGCCGCTAGGGTGTTTAGAGCCACTACGGCGCCATCGTCTATCGGTTAGGACATCGCCCTTTCAAGGCGGAAAGACGGGTTCGATTCCCGTTGGCGCTACCATCAAACTGCTCTTTGCCACGGGCGCCGATGGCGTGGCTGCCGTAACGTGGGCACAGGCCGCGCGTTAAATACGGCGGCGCCAGCGCGCGATGCAGTGAACATGAAGAAGTTACACCGACACCGAGCCCGACAGCTCACTGACTAGCCTACAACGCGCCGCAGCGCCTCGGATGTGGGACTCGCGCACCGGCCCGGATGTGAGTACGGGCTGCGTGGGAGAGGCGCGCCGCTTAGCTGATGTCGTCAGCGCGAACGCATCGACGTCCAGCAAAGACGTGAACTGCACTTTGTCAGCTAGCCGGAATGCTCAGGGCAAACGGCGACTATGCCAATTCAGGCCTGGTCGGCAACGCACGTTAACGGGGCCCCCACCTCTTACGGCGTTCGGCTTAATCGCGAGCTAGCCCGTTGAGGTTGTAACGCTTCGACGGTGTCCGATGGTTCCCCGGAGACTTAGGCCAGCATTGCACCTCGATTACAGCTGAAGCCTCAATGAGCGCGCGGTAACCTAAAGTGGGCGCGGCTAGTGGGGCGGGCAAACTAAGCGACTATGCACATAGTGACCGAGATAACAAAGCGTGATCGGGTGAAACCAGACGTAAGTGAAGAAGGCGAGAATTAAGACACCGCAAGTTACGGTGACAGCAGCGTACCGGGTCCAAAACTATAGAGATCCATGGCGCGGTTTTGGTTATGCCAATGCGCCCTGATTAGCCTGTCGTGTACCTGGCTCCTTAGAACCGCGCGGCCGCTGCGAGGCGTGAAAGCAGTGCTGCGATGCGCGGCACCGGCGCGTGGCCGGCGCGGTGGGCTCTACGGCATTGAGGCTCAAGCCTTGTTTATTAATGCCCGTTATTGCGCAATGCTGACCGCCTCACCATAGGAGTGCCCCTCAACCTGCTTGAGCTTCTTGCTCGGATCGCCGCCACCGGGATAAGCCCACAACTCTAAGCTGCTGCACGCTCCGTTGATCCCGACAACCGCCGTGCCTTGCTGCTTGTTTATCGGTGTGTTGCTAGCACCGACGATGAACGGCAGCAGCATCGCATTTCGGTTGGAACAACTCGTATCGGTGAGCGTGGTCTGCCCTGCCACGCTCAAATCGCCCGTCTTCGCTTCCTTCATCTGATAGATGATCGTCTCAGCTTGGCTGCTGTTGTAGTGATAATCCGTCAACGTGATATATTTTCCGTCCCACATGACGCCGCTCGGCCCCGAAAAGCTCGCGTTAACGTGCACCGTTCTGAGTACCTTTCCACTGTGCGGCAGCTCGCACACTTCAATCTCCGAGGAATAGTCTTTCCAAGCCTGGAGATAGAGGTTGTTCTTGCTGTCGTACGCGGGCTGAATGGGATGAGTGCAGTCGCTGTTGCTATAGGTAACCGGCTTTCCGTTCGCGTGTGGGAAAATTACGATGTTACCTTGTCCGCTGGACGTATGATTGTTGGCGACGGCCAGGTCGCCATTGGGCGCGACGGCGCAGGCGGTGGGCGAACCGCCGGTTTTAAGCGTCTGCAAGCGCTTGTGTCCCCCGTGGGCATATTCGGCCACCCACGTGTATGCGAAGTCGACTATAAAAACGTCGCCGGTCGCGTCTACGCACTCGCCCTCGGGGTCAGCAAAGCCGGTG
>CAZMPP010000137.1:3719-7360 GCA_964568035.1 uncultured bacterium | reverse complement strand
CCGATCCGTCGTTGGCACCACCGGGCAAACACATCCTCTCGGTCTTCGCGCAGTACTTTCCGTACGATCGGCAGAGTGGGTGGTCGGATGCGAAGCGCAACGCCGCTGCGGATAAAATCGTTTCCATCCTCGCGCGGTATGCGCCCAATCTTCCCAATGCGATCGAGCATCGGCAGGTGCTGGCGCCGCCCGATCTCGAGGCGCGCTTCGGATTGACCGGCGGCCACATCTTTCACGGCGAGCTGCTGCCGGGGCAAATCTATGAAGACCGATTTGCAACGCGCACACCGGTGCCGGGACTTTACCTGTGCGGTTCGGGCGCGCATCCGGGTGGCTGCGTGAGTGGTTTTCCGGGGAAGCGCGCCGCAGCGGCGATCACGCGTGATTTGGCGCGCTGCGGCCTTCGCCAACATTAAGGCCGCCGGCGAAGATTTGGCCGGCTAAGTGCCCCGCTTCTCAGCGACCTCTAGGCCAGTCGCTTTTACAATAGGGCTATGCAACCATGGCCGCCGCGGAGCGCCTTAATGCCACCCCCTCTCCCGGCGAACAGCGACGTATCGTGGCGGCCCATTTTGGTGGACCCAGCGTGATCTGACCTAGCGAGCGGGCATGTGCGGGGGCCGAGCCGCTTCGGCGAACGCCCGCACCAGCCGCTCGAGACCATCGCGATCTCCGCGCGAAAAGCGCGCGATTCGCGGACTATCGCAATCAAATACGCCGACTATCGTGCCGCTCATAACGAGCGGCACGACTATTTCCGAACGCGACGCGGCGTCGCAGGCGATGTGGCCGGCGAACGCCTCGACGTCATCCACGACCTGCGTTGCCCGCTGGGCCGCCGCCGCGCCGCAGACGCCGCGGCCCGCCGGCAGCCGCACGCAGGCGGGGCGGCCGGCGAACGGCCCCACAAGCAGATCGCCCGACGGCGTCAGCAGATAAAAGCCGGCCCAGTTGACGTCGGGCAGTTCGTGATAGATGAAGGCGGCGAAGTTGGCGGCGCCCGCTACAAAGTCGTCTTCACCGGCCAGCAGCTCGCGCGCTTGACGCTCGAGCAGATCGTAATCGGGTTGCGTCAGGGCGAGTACGGATTGGGGCTATAGATCGGCTTGCGCGAACCGTCAACCGTCACCGTGCGCCAGGGCTGTGTCGTTTGTTTATGCAGCAAGTCGAAACGCGAGCCTTCGGCGCCGATGTGCGAGACGTGCACCGTATACTTGAACGGTTTCCCGGCGGGGAGTTGGGGCATCGTGTCGGCGCGTATCAGATAGGCGCCGTGCGATCCCGGCACGTTGAGCACGGTGGCCATTCCGTCGGGATCCACCACTACCGCACTGCCCTCGTCAATGCCGAGTCCGTAGACGACGCGCACGCCGGGAAGAACGTTGTCGTGCAGGATGCGGGCCAGAAAGACGATCGTGCGGCCGATGCGGTCGCGCACGACTAAGTGGGTGTCGGTGATGGTGTCGGTGAGGGCCGGCCACGCAAAGAGTCCCGTCGTAAAACTGATGCGCGGTTCTAGCGGATTGTTCACCGCATCTTTGGTGTGCGTTTCCACATTGAGCCGATCGCCGGCAACCGAGTCGTACACCACCGCGCCTTGAATAGCCAAGCCCGCACTTCCGCCGCCGACGACGCCGCCACGCGCGTAAACGCGTTTCACGGCTTCGATGAGTGCCGAACCTTTCCAAATCACGTAGTTGGCTTGATCGCCGCCCGCAAAGTAAACGGCGTCGGCTTTATCCACCACCGGCGCGACGGAGTCGATCTGTTCTTTGGTCGAGCACGGCGGAATCAGCGCCGTTTGCACCGAGGCGAAGTTACCGGCTTTAAACGAACGCGCGTCATCCACGTCGGCATCCGAGGCGCGCAGGATGACGACGTTGCCCCCGCGGCGAGTCCCATCATCGCCGAGAAGGCGGCGGTGCAGCCAGCGCAAGGTCGACTCCGGCGCGTCGGTCATTCCGCCGCCGTCGAGCACGAGGCCGGGGCCGTGGAGATGAGCGACGGCTTCGTACGTGCCGTGTCGGGGAAAAATCGTGAACTGGCAGGCGGCCTGGGTGCGGGAGGTCGCCGCCCCGACCATTGCTAAGGTCACCAGTTAACAAAGGGGGCCCAAAATGCACCGCATACCCACTCTCATTCTCCTACTCGCGGTCGTTTCATCGTGCGGAGGTTCCGGCAACCCGCCGGCTCTGCGCGGCGCCGCGCCGACCAGCCTCGGCCGCGTTTCGCCGGCCGCACCTGTTGTCGGCGGTTGTCAGATCTTTCCGGCTGACAACCCGTGGAACACGGACATCTCCAACTATCCGCTCGATCCGCTGTCGTCGCAGTACATCAACGCATTGCCCGGAAATCTGCATCCCGATTTTGGCGAGAATCCGGACTACGGCATTCCCTTCAACATCGTCCCGAGCGACCAGCCGAAAGTACCGGTAACCTTCCGCTACAACTCGCAGAGCGATCCCGGTCCGTATCCGATTCCGCCGGACGCGCAGATCGAGGGCGGGAAGAACTCCAAAGGCGACCGCCACGTTCTGGTGCTGCAGCAAGGCAAATGCCGTCTCTACGAAATGTGGGATGCCTATCCCGTCAATAGCGGCGAGAGCTGGCAGGCGGGTTCGGGCGCCATCTTTCACTTAGACAGCAATAAACTTCGGCCCGACGGATGGACCTCGGCCGACGCTGCCGGATTGCCGATTCTGCCCGCGTTGATAAAGTGCGACGAAGTGGCTAACGGCGAAATCGACCACGCGCTGCGCGTAACGTTTAGCGAAACGCAGCAAGGCTACATTCACCCGGCAACACATTACGCCAGCAATAGTCGCAAGAAGACGTTGCCGCCGATGGGACTGCGCTTGCGAATGAAAGCCTCGTACGATACATCCGGCCTCCACGGGCAGTCGGCCGTTATCGCTGCCGCGATGAAGAAGTACGGCATGTTCGTTGCCGACAACGGCTCGAATTGGTACTTCCAAGGCGAGGGCGGCACAAACTCGACGTGCTGGGACGACAACGATCTCGACCAACTCAAGAGCGTTCCGGGAAGCGCCTTTGAGGTAGTCAAGACGGGGAAGATCAGACGCAAGTCCGACCGGTAAAGGGGGAGGGGCTTGACTGGAGCCCTCCATCCATGTACCATCCGTGTGGATGGCGAAGGACGAGACGAAGCGGCTTCGGGGTGAATCCGAAAAAATCACGATTAATCTCGGATTTGTCGATTTGGGGCAGATCGACCTGATCGTTTCGGACGGCTTTTATGCCAACCGCACCGATTTTATCCGCACCGCCATTCGCAACCATCTGGACAAGCATAAAGAGGCGCTGGCGAAGTCGGTCGAGCGAAAGAACTTCGGCCTAGGATTGCACGACTATAGCCGAGCGTTTCTCGAAGAGCTCAAGAGAACGGGCCAGACCGTAAACATCCGCGTCATCGGGCTCGTTCGCATCGCGGACGACGTCAGTGCAGAGCTCGCACGCTCTACGATCGCCTCGGTCGCCGTCCTGGGCGCGTTTCAGGCAAGCCCCTCCGTCAAGGCCGCCCTTTCTGAGCGCATTTCTTAACCGACTGGAAAAACCTTAAAATGAAAACGCTGCCGTATCGCGATATTGTGACCGCGACGAATCTGACGCGTGCCGGAAAT
>CAZMPP010000137.1:326-3709 GCA_964568035.1 uncultured bacterium | reverse complement strand
TTGATACAAGCAGCATTGGGCGGGACAACCGCGCCGGTCGAAAGCCCTTTATTGAAGACCGTCACGGCAAAAGAACAAGCCCGCGGATTTTTTGCTCGAACGTATCGAAGCCAGGCCGGCACGCGGGCTTACAAGCTTTTCGTACCGAGCGGCTACAACGGTCAGCTATGCCCGCTGATCGTGATGATGCATGGTTGCACGCAATCGGCTGAGGATTTCGCGGCGGGCACGCGCATGAACGAACTGGCAGAAGAAGCGACATTCCTCGTCGCTTACCCGGAGCAAACGGCGTCGGCGAATACGCAGAAATGTTGGAATTGGTTTAAGCGCGGCGACCAGCAACGCGACCGCGGGGAGCCGTCGCTCATCGCCGGCATCACGCGCCAGATCATGCACGAATATACGATCGATCGCGAGCGCGTCTACGTGGCCGGGATGTCGGCCGGGGCTGCTGCGGCGGCGGTTCTCGGAGCGACCTATCCGGATATCTACGCAGCGGTCGGAGCGCATTCGGGGTTAGTATGCGGTCTCGCGCAGGACGTGCGCTCGGCGTTCGCCGTGATGAAGAGCGGCGACGGTCCTCGGCGCAGCCCCGAAACCGACGTACCGATCGCGACAATCGTCTTTCACGGCGATTGTGATACGACCGTCAACAAGGGCAACAGCGATCGCTTTGCCGACAACCTGTTGATGCCCGCGTACGCGAAACGAATAGAAGAAGGACGAGCGTCGGGCGGTCACGCCTATACGAAAACCGTTTATACGGACGCAAGCGGCCGCAGCGTACTCGAGCAGTGGATCGTTCACGGCGCCGGTCATGCCTGGTCGGGAGGGAGTTCCGCAGGATCCTACACTGACGTGCGAGGGCCGGACGCAAGCCGCGAAATGGTGCGATTCTTTCTTGCGCATCGGCTTGCCGAGTGAGCAAGAGCGAAAGAGGCCCGGCAGATGCCGGGCCCCTTTTTTTGAGGTTGTCGTTTTGGCGAACAGTTACGGAGAGAGCGCGATTCCGAGGTATAGGATGGCGCCGCTGCCGTTGTCGCAGTCACTTGGGGTGAACCCAATGCAGTAGACGTCGGTGAATTTCACCTTTTGCGGTTTCTTGGGCGTCTTGCCCTTATAGTCAATGTACTGGTAGGTCGGGTTGCCGGGATCCGGATAGAAGTAATCGTCGAATTTCTTGTCGACCTTACTGTTCTTGTTTTTCAGGATATACCCGACGTTATATAATGGCACGCTGCTTGACGTCTGGACGTAGGGTCCGCTGTTGCCAGGGATTACGTAGAAGCAGAAGCTGTACTGCGTTCCGCACTCCGGACCCGAAAGTATTTTGACGCCGGGCAGCGTGTGAATCGCCAGCTGGTGGCCGTGACTCGAGACCACAGCTTGCGCGGCCGACGACGGAAGGGCTGGTGACGTGCCGCTGCCGCCGCCGCACGCCGAGAGTGCTATGCTCGCAACGAGGGCGGCGCTAGCACCGAGAAGGCTTAAACGCATGGTTTGACCTCCGTAGAAGTGCGCCCGTCAGACGGCGGGTCGCCCCCAGACGATGCGAGCCCACGCTTGTATTCCCCTCCCGGACAAGGAAAACTCGAGCGGGAAATTTGCCTAGTACGAGTGGACGCAGGACTGAGAAGCGTTGCTGTACATCGGCTGCGAGCTGTACGATTTTTTATGGAACGGATCGTTCTGAATGTTCTGCCAGGCGCAGATGTCGCCGATCTCGCCGTACTGGTTGTTGTACCAGCCGCGGGGCGGGTTGGGATCGGTGACCGACTCGGCATATTCGTGCCCTTCGACGATGGTCACGCCTTCGTCGATAGCGATCTCGTCGGACGGCGGCGAGATGACGTTGGAGCCGCAGTCGTTAGCATCGGGCATATACGGAAGATTGGTGTACGAGACCAGCTTACCGCTGTAACTCGCGGCGCTGTGATAGGCGCAAAAGGACGAACCGAAACCGCTCGAGCTGCGTCCGTGCGGCGTTGCGACGACGTACGAGCCGTTGGGATCGTAGCCGAAATGGGCCACACCGGCGAGCGCCTCGGCCGCGACTTGCCCGTCGGTGGGATGCAGCGGGACGGCGTTGCCATCGTCTTCCCATACGCCGCCGAACTGTTTCTTTGGATTGGTGATGTAGATGGTGTTGCTACTGGAGACTTCGCTGTACTGGGTGTAGATGTTGTTGAGCGGGCTGCCGCCGATCACTTTGCCGTAGTTCTCCAAGAGTTTCTTGACATTGTATTGGTCACCGTACGTCTTGTAACCCCAGAAGATGAGGTACATCTTTGGCTTTACGAGCACCGGACCGTTGCCGTAGACGAGCAGGATGGCCGGCGGTTTGGTGCGCGAAGCATTTTTTGCCGTCGCCATATAGTGCGGCGAGTGATAGAGCACGCCGCCTTCGTTAATCCAGCCGGGCGCCGAGAGACCAACGACGTGCGATTGGGTTTGGGCGGTTTGGCCGCCGAACGGCGTCACACCGTTGGCCGAGCATCCGCCGATGGCGATTAGCGACGCGCAAGCGGCGATGCCGGTAAATTTATTCATGAGTGCCTACCTCGAAGAGCAGCTAGTAAAGCTAGCGAGTTGAGTTAGGCGGAGTTTTGTTAGGGGGCAGCCCTTCCCGTGGATTGTGCGCGCGCGGTCAGGTTTTCGTCATTTTAGGCGTGGAGGTCGCGGGCGATTTGTTCGTGGCGACGATTGCCGGTTAGCCGCGCGGAGAGTTCGAGCGCACGACGCTGGTCGGCGATGAAGCCGCCGCGCGAGAGTAAGTGCACGGCGGACTCGGCGTCGGCGCGAACGTCTACGCCTAAGCGCTCGCCGGCTAACGCCCGGCTTAAGAAAGCGTACCCCAGATAATGGGTTGACGTTTTGCGGCGCTGAAAGGCGACGATGCCGCGAGAGGCCGAATCAAACGTCGCCGCCGCGTCGCTCCGGGCCCAATGAATGCGTCCTTCGACGATCTCGGCAATCGTTCCGAGCAGCGAATCCGGCGGCACGAGGCTGCGTGCTTCGCCGATATGCGTCAGCGTCTCGTCGATTTTTCCGGCAAAGACTTGCACGCGCGAGGTGATGTAGTGCGTGCGGCACAGAGGGTCTCCCGAAAGCACCGCGCGTCCGAGATCGAGCGCGTAGCGGACGTCGTTAAGCGCCGCTTCGGTATCGCCGGCAAACTCGTGCAGAACGCCCGATGCCAGCCTGGCTAAGACTTCTTCGCAAAGCAGGCCGTTGGAACGCGTCAGCAGCAGCGCCTCGTCGGCGTCGCGGCGCGCCTCGGGCAGCGAATCGGGAAGCGCGGCTTTGGCAAACGCGCGATTGATATAGGCCAGCGTCAGCTCGACCAGCGGCACGTCGCCGTTGGAACGGCGCAACAGTTTCTC
>CAZMPP010000137.1:0-316 GCA_964568035.1 uncultured bacterium | reverse complement strand
TGGCGTCGCCGGCGACCGAGCGGAGTTCCTCGACCCCGACGGCGTCCGGTGTCGTACCCAAGTGCGGCGCAAGCGCCGCTTCGCAATATGCCAGGGCCTCTTCGTAGAGTCCGTAGCAATACGAAACGTACCCTTGCGTCATGCGCAGCCGGCGCCGCGCGTATCCTCGATCGTCTTCGCCCAGGCTCGCGGCTTCGACGGCGAGGCGCTCGACGATCTTGCGGGCGCTGGGGAAGTCGCCGGTTTGACATGCCGCCGCGGCTTCGAGTGCGGCGAGTTCGATGCGCTCGCGCGCGGTGAATGAATCGTTCTCCGC
>CAZMPP010000136.1:0-7377 GCA_964568035.1 uncultured bacterium | reverse complement strand
TGCGTGCCCTTGCCGACGGCGACTATACGCAGCGCCGCTTCGTGATGGCCGGCGGCGACGAAGTCGCGTCGCTGACGGGTGCTTTTAACGACGCGGCGGCGAGCGTCGCGGCCTCCATGGACCATCGCCGCCACGCCGAAGAGCGCATGCGCCAGTTCGCCGCCGATGCCTCGCACGAGCTGCGCACGCCGCTGACCGTGATCGGCGGCTACATTGACGTGCTGCGCCGCGGCGCCATCGAAGAGCCGCGCATTGCCCGGCAGATTCTCGGCACGATGGCGATCGAGAAAGAGCACATGCGCGGGCTCATCGACCGGCTGATGCGTCTGGCGCGTTTGGATTCCGAAGCAGCGCCGAGCGTCGAGTCTGTGAACGTCGCCGAGCTGTTGCGCAGTCAGGTTGACGCCGCGCGGCGCCTCGACGATCGCCGCGTCATTGACTACAGCGTCGAGGGCGTCGAAACGGTGCAGGCTGACCGGGGCGAGTTGAGTGAGGCGGTCTGGAACGTCATCGAAAACGCGCTCAAGTACGCCCCCGACGCGCCGATCCATCTGCGCGCCGCGCGCAATAACGGCCACTCCACGATTACCGTACGCGACGAAGGCCCCGGCATGTCGGAGTCCGAGCGCCTGCACGCCTTCGAGCGCTTCTATCGCGGCGATCAGCGCGGCGAGATCACCGGCAGCGGCCTGGGCTTGGCCATCGCCAAGCGCGCCGTGGAGCGCGCCGGCGGCGAGATTGCCATTGACAGCGCGCCCGGCCAGGGTACTGCGGTTACGATAACCCTCTAGTTCGGCGAGTCGGCCACCCCGAGCGGAAACTTGAGGCCGTTGGTCGTGCCGAGCGTCGTCTCGATCGTGCCCGCCGGATAACTCATCACCCACACCGTTGGATTGCTAAAGTCAAACGAGTTGGCGAAGAGCAGCGTTTCCTGTTTGTTCAGCGCCAGATGGATGGGCTGGGCGAGTCCGCTTCGCAGCGGCGTTGCACTGCTATACGGCGGCGCGATTACGTCAATGGCGCCGTTGCCTTGGCCGGAAACGCCCTGGTCGGCGACGATCAGGTTGGCGTTCTTGTCTAAAAGGACGCTGCCGGGGAAGACGACCGTCGCACCGAGTTTCTTTGGCGTTTTGGATCCGGCACGAAATTCTTCGAATGCTCCCTGCTGCGATGACGATGCCTTGGCCCGGTAATAGGCCACGAAAATATTGCCCGCATCGTCAACAACAGCTCCCGCCGGGGCGGTGAAGCGGCGGAAGTCAAACCGCCGCACGATATTGTCTTTGCACTGCTCGTATTCGACGATGGCGCCCTTGGAGCCGGAGTTCCAGTCGACCGCAAAGACGTGCCCGTGCTTGTCGGTCGTTACGTTGACCGGATCGGCGAGGCCCGAATAAGTGCAGGTTGGCGACGTCGCGCCCGGTGCGTATTCGGTGACATTCCCGCCGTCGGCGTTGGCGGCGTAGAGATTGCCGTGCTGGTCGACCCATAAGCCATCGCTGGCACTGGTTCCGGAAGTGATGGAGCCCAGCGAATCGTACGTCCCGTTCATAAAGATCAGGATTCCGCCGCCCGGAATGACCAGGTCGGAAACGTATAGGTTTTTGGGAATCGAACCGCCCAGCGGTCGTGCGTTTGCCCGAGTAAGGTTTTGCGTCGATCTGCCGACGATTGAGGCTGATCCCGGTGCACCGCCCAATCGCCAAGCACTAGAGATGCCCGACAACGCGCCGGAGCTTCCCGGTGGTTGAACCGTGGGCGTCGAGCCCGCGCATCCCGCCAGGCTCAGGGCTACGATGACGAGTGCCGGCGCCCATCGCCGGCACGAGTCGTGACTGCCACACCGCATTTCAAACGCTCCTCTTTAGATTGCTGCGCGAAGTTTGGCGAGCGCTTCGCGCGGGGGCTCTTCGCATCATCGCCGATGTCTCATCGGCGGCACTCGCTCATGCCGGATTGTGGGCGTCACCTCGCTTTACAAAGCTGAGCATTCGAGCGTGGTTTCCCGCTTCGAGCGTTTCGAGCGCGCGGCCCAGGAGCGTGGTGGCCTCGCGGCGCTGGTCCAGTGCTTTGGCGGATTCGGCCATCGTCCGTAACGCGAGGCCGCGCACCAGGCCGCGATCGTAATCGCCGCCTTGACGATAACACTCCAACGCTTCGGCTTGCGCGGTCGCGACTTCGCCGAATTGCAGCAGCGATTGCGCGCGCGCGAGCCGCGCTTGAAGTTTAAAACGCGGCGAGAGATGCTCGGTCGCGATTACTTGCGCCGCTAACTCGGCGCTGGGCGCAGGATGGCCGAGCTCGTTGAGAACGTTGGCGACGCGAAGGCGCGCGTGGGCCAGCAGATTCGGCGAGTTGCTGTTTGCGGCAAGCTCGAGCGCGGCGCGTGCCACGGGGACGGCTCGCTGCAGGCCGCTCGCGGCCAGCGCCGTCGACAAGGTCAGGCCGGCGTAAGCAGCGATCATGAAGTTGCCGTCTTGGCGCGCCAGACGCAAGGCGGTCGACGCCAACTCAACGACCTCATGGTTGGGGCCGTCGACCTCCAGTGCGACCGCGGCGCGAATGCCGGCGTACGCCGTCTCGAGATACGCGACGCGACCGGCCAACAGATCGAGCAACGGGCGACACTCGTGCATGAGCAGTCTTGCTTCCGCACCGTAACCGTTGCACGCCAGCCGATTGGCATGGCGAAGCCGCTCGCGCACTTGCGAGTGCAGCCCCGACGCATCAAACTCGTGCACGTACCGGCGCGCGCGTTGAAAAGCGGGACGCGCCAATTGATAGGCATCGATTGCCGCCGGTGCGTGAATTTGCAGGACTGCCGAGGTCAGCTCGAGCGCGCTTTTAGCCTGCTCGCCCTCTGCTGCAGAGGACGGCGACATTTCGACGATCGATCGGCGCGCTTCGCGCAGCACGCGTTCGGCGCCGGCGAAGTCGAAGAGATCGATCATGACCCGAGCCGCATCGCAGAGCGCGCGCACCCGTTTGCCGACGTCGCGGGTGGTGGTAGCCAAGACGAGAAACTTCGTGCATGCGTGGGCCGGGACGCCGGCGAGATCCACGGCGTACGCCGCTGCCTCGGCCGCTTCAAAGAGATCAAGATATAGATAGGTGTGCTTTTCTGCGGGCGGTCTGAGTCGCCGCAAACGCGCACCCAAATCCAGCGTCGCGGCTCGCCGTTCGCGGTAGAAGTGGCGCCGGGAGAGGCCTAGGTCGGCTGCAACTTTCTTGCCGGACTCGCCCCCGATATCGTATCGCAGAAGTATTTCGCGACGCCGTCGCGCGCGCGCCCGATCACCTGCGCCATCCCGCGCCATTGCATCGAGCTGGCGTTCCACAAGCGCTCGAACGTGACCGAGCGTCAGCGCGTTGCGATCCGTGCCGACTAAGGGTTCGATTAAAAGGTTTGCGCACAAGGCCTGCGGCGAGTCGAGGTTCCGAAGCAGGTGGCTAACCTCGACTTCGATCGGCGAACGGCGTGGCGCGGCTCGTGAGGCGGCCATTGGGACGCGCTATTTCGCCGCGCTCGCCGGCGCTCCCAGGCTGGCTTCAGGCTTCCGCGGCTTTTTTCTCATATAATCGCCGCGATTATGGTGCGGCGCAGTGCGGTAGCGGGCGTCTTGGTTGTGCTGGTCTTTGGCGCACTCGTTGCGTTCGCGCGAGCGCAGTCGGAGTCGGGCGAGATCGACATCGTTGTTACCGATACGACGACCAAGCAGCCGCTCGAGTTGGCCCGCGTCTTGCTGCAGGGCCCGGTGATGGCGTCGGAACTGACCGGCAAGAACGGCAAGGTGACCTTCACCGACGTCCCCGACGGCATTTACCGCGCTCGCATCGTCAAGCGCGGCTACGAAGCGCTGACTTCGGCATCGTTCGAAGTACTGAACGGGCGGGTCGTTACCGTGAGCTTTGCCTTGGCGGAGGAGAACAACGGGCTCAAAGTCATCGGCCACGTCACCGCCAAGTCGTCGGCGACCATTTCCAGCAATAGCATTGACGCGAACTCGCCGCAGCGGCGGCTCTCCGACGATCTGGCCGGTGCGCTCAACAAACTCTCGGGCGTCAGCGTCTCGACCTCGAGCGACGACAGCGATGCGACGCAGACGATCTCCCTGGAAGGCCACGACGCCTCGCAGACGCAGCTCACCCTCGACGGCATTCCGCTCAACGCGCCGGGCTCGGCCGGGAACTTAGGAAACTTTGCGACCGATCTCTTCGGCGGTGCCTCGGTGCACATGGGCGCGTCGCTGGGCGGCTTGGGCGGCTCGGTCAACTTCAGCACGGCGCAGCCCACCCTCAGTTGGCAAACGCAACTGCAACTCTCGGTCGGCAGCTATGGCCGCTACAACTACTCGGTTGCCGAGACGGGCTCGGCCGGCAAACTCGGTATCGCCGTGCAAACGGTCAGCCGCCTTTATCCAAGCCTGGTTGACGGCGAGCGGTATCTCGACGCCAGCGGCCTGGATTACGTGCACGACGGTGACAGCAACATTTACGGCAACCTCATCAACGCGCGTTACGAGTTCGGCGACAACAATTCGCTCAGCGCGATGTTTCTCAACTCCTGGCGCAACACCGACGTGGTCTGCCTGCGCTATAACGGCGATCCGCAGACCACGTTGCCCTGCGGGTACGGTCCGGGCAACACCAACACCAACAACGTCCAGATGTACTCCGTTAGCGACAACGCGCTGCTCGGCGCGACCCAACTGCAGACCTCGCTCTTTTCGACTGATACCAGCAGCGTCTTCAACCAGCTGGCGCGATACGTTAACGGTTTGCCGTCGCCCAGCGGCTACTCCAGCGATACGCGCTCGACCGGATACGTCGTCAACGCCACGCTGCCGGCGCAGCAGCGCCACACCATCTCCATTCAAGCCTACGGCTCGTCCTCGCAGTTCGACACCACGCCGCTAACGCCGCAGGTGGCGCAGTACTACAACGGCTCGCAGTCGACCCAGTACAACGTGCTGCAGGCCACCGATACGATCCATTCCAGCGACAAGCTCACGCTCACCGGATCGGCCGGCGTCAGCACCGCGACGGGCAACAGCGGGCTGTCGGAGCTGGCGACGATTGCCGCGGCTTGGAAGCCGACCACGCGCGACACCTACACTGCCTCGTTCTCGCTGGGCGGCGCGGCGGCGACGCAAGGGCGCTCGCAGATTTTGAGCGACCCGGCCTCGCTGCGCTTCGACTGCAACGGCAAAGTGGCGTACGGCAACGCACCGGGCCAAGAGCCGCAGAACAACTCCACCAACTCGGTGCGCGTCGGCTACACCCGCCAGCTCAAGGGCGGCAACGTCGGCTTGACGCTCTACCGCCAGGTGCAGAACAACGTGCTGCTGCCCATCTATGTCAACGGCACGGTGCTCAACGCGCTGGGACAACTTCCCTACGGCTATCTGCAGCAGGTGGCGGCGATCTATAACTCGCCGGCCGGCTGCAACACGCCGCCGAGCACGCCGTTCTTGGCGCAGCAGCTCTACTTCACGACGCCGGTCTCGGGCGTGCAGCGGCTCTATCAAGGCGCCGAAGCGACCGGATACTTTACGCTCGGGAACCTGGTGGTGCAGGCGTATTACAACCTGACCGGCGCGACGGCGGAGTCGAGCAACTTTTACTTCGACAATCCCTATGCGATTACGATTCCCGGCGAGCAGCTGCCCAACGTGCCGTTGCAAAAGGCCGGCATCGTGCTGGATTATAAATCGCCGCACTCGATCTTGGAGTGGCTGGCCGACGCGCAGCACGTCGGTTCGAACAATCCCAACAACTTGCCGGCCTATACGACCGTGGATGCGGGCGTCACCGCGCAACTGCACTACGGCACGATCACGCTCGCCGGGAGCAACCTCACCAACACGTATTCGGGGATCTTTTCCAGCCCCGCTAACGCGGTCGCGTTCACGACCGCCGGCGGCTACGTCATTCCGAACATCGCGCGGCCGCTCACGCCGCTGACCGTTTCGGCAACGTATTCGGTAAAGTTCGGCGAGGGTGTCGTCTCGCAGACGGCGTCAACATTCCGGCCGCGCGGCGGCGGCGGTGGTGGTGGCGGATTCTTTGGCGGCGGCGGTGGTCCGGGCGGGCCGGGCGACGGCGGGCCCGGTGGCCCCGGCGGAGGCGGTAGTGGCGGTGGAAACGGTCGCGGCTTAGGCTCGCTCTTCTCGCCGTTACCGCAGACGCCGCCGGCCGAACCGTTTGCCGTCGGCGGCAACGCGACGACGTGCAGCGCCGACAACGCACCCAAAGCTAAACAACTCGCGTCGGAGCTGCAAGCGTTCGTGGCGCAGATCGAGGCAAAGCGCACCGCGTCGGGTTACCCGGCGACAATGGCGGCGCCGGCGCTGGCCGATGCGACGATCACCTATCACGGGCTTGGCACGACCTACGCGCTGGCGATAATTCCCAAGGCACCGGGCATGCTACGCGCGATCGCCGGCTGTATGCCGATCCACATCGCGCGCGCCGACGACGTCACGCAGCACAAACTCTTTGCGCCGAGCAGTCCGCTCTTCTTCGTGCCGCAGCTCAACTTTATGCCGGCCGTCGGGATGTACTTCGTCGCGCGCCAGCAGCAGGCCGGGCAAGAGTCGTTCCGCGTCTACGCGCTGCCGACGTCGCCGCCCAAGGATCCGTTCGAAATACGAACCGCCACGACGTGCACGGCGGAGGCGCGAGGCCTGGCGACGCCGGCGTTGGGCGAGCTGCGCGCCTACTTCGCCAATGGAACCGCGGCGGCCAGTTGGACGATCACCGCGCACATCGCCAAGGGCGGCGCGTGGTACGAGCTGCAGCCCGGCGATCCAACGGTGATTGCGGCGATGCTGGCCTGCGGGCGCGTGGCGGCCACGACGGCCGACGATCTGGCCAAACTCGGTTTCGACGGCAAGCCCGTTCCCGAGCTGAACTACGCGCCGAGTTTAGGCCTGTACCTCATTCGCCCGAACTTCCGGCAGAATCAACAGCAGCCGCCGCAGCCCCCGCCGTAATCTCCGGCGAACGGCCGGCCTGCCGCGCGCGTTCAACCATCTCGCGCATCCGCGGATGCTCGCCCGGAATCGTCGCGACCCACGTTTCGAAAGGCGGCACCGGCCGGCCGGTGCGAAAGAGAAAGTACCAGACGTTCATCTCGCCCATGAAGGAGAAGCGCTTCTTAAAATCTTTCGCCAGCGCCGCGTACGAATCGAAGGAGCGCAGGTAGGCAGCGAGGCTAGCAAACTCGCGCTCGGTTTCGAGTAGAACCCGAGCGTTACGGATTACGGCGTGAACCTTTTTGGGCATGCGCAGGATTCCGGCGGTGGCCAGGACGCGCTCGACGTCGAGGTCGTCGTACAGTGCGACGCGGGCCGGATCGAACTCGGCAAAGGCTTG
>CAZMPP010000135.1:0-7406 GCA_964568035.1 uncultured bacterium | reverse complement strand
GCTGCGGCTGCCACCCGGGATTGGCCAGGCTCTGCGCGCTCGGCTGGATCAGACCGAAGAACGCGATCAGTACCACAACGCTGCAGACAACGATGCCCAGCGCGACGCGCCCACGCAGCGTTCCGCGAAAACGCCAGGCTGCCAGTGCGCCGGCGAACGCCAGAAAGAACGCCTGATCCTCTTTTACCGTCAGCACGACGAGCGCCAACACGAACGTCCAGGCCAGCCGTCCGGCATCGAACGCGTAAAGCATCCACGCCACTGCCGCCGGGGCAAATCCGTTCTCGTGCACGTCTCCGAAGATGAGTCCAGCGAGCGGCGGATAGAGCCACACCACGACTGCGGCCAGGCGCGCCGTCGCGACGTCACTGCCGCCGCGTAATGCCAGCGCGTAGATCGGTGGTGCCACCAGCGCCCCGGCCACGGCTTGCAGCGCGACGAGCGTGAGCGGCGAGCGTACCACGCCGAGCGCCAGACCACCGGCATAAAGGATCGGCGAAAAGTGAAACGCCCAGTGGCTTCCTTCGATCGGGTTACAGAAACAGCCGAACGCAGAGGCGGCCGTCTGCGTGAAGATTCCGAAGTCGACGAGATTGCGATGAACGGCATATTTGAGCGCGCCCAACCCCGTGAACAGCGCCGCGTACAGCAGGCATCCGACCCAAAGAAAAGGATCGCGCTTCAAGATTATTGCAACGCGCGCCGTTGCTGAAGATAGGGCCAAATGAACGTGTCGATTCCGCCGTCGAGCACCTCGCTGACGTTGCCGGTTTCCACCGCGGTGCGATGATCTTTCACCAACTGATACGGCTGTAGCACGTACGAACGAATCTGCGATCCCCATTCGTTGGCTTGACGCTCGCCGCGAAGATCGGAGAGTTTTTGGTCGCGCTCTTCGGCGGCGCGGGCGACCAGCTTGGCGCGCAGAATGCCGAGTGCGACCTCGCGGTTCTGCGCTTGCGAGCGCTCTTGCTGCGACGCGACGACGATCCCGGTGGGCACGTGAATCACGCGCACCGCCGATTCGGTCTTATTGACGTATTGGCCGCCGGCGCCGCCGGATTTGAATGTCTCGACGCGCAGATCGTCGGGCTTGATCTCGACGCCGGGGTTCTCGCCTTCGGCAACCTCGGGAATCACGTCGACCGCGGCAAATGACGTATGGCGCCGGTGCGCCGCGTCGAACGGCGACAAACGGACGAGGCGATGAACTCCCCGCTCGCTCTCCAGCATGCCGTACGCGTTGCGCCCACGAACGAAAAACGTTACGGATTTCAGGCCGGCTTCTTCGGCCGGAGACTCCTCGACGATCCGCGTCGCGAATCCCCTGGACTCGGCCCAACGCAGATACATCCGCGTTAGCATTGCGGTCCAGTCGGCCGCATCGACCCCTCCCGCGCCGGCGAAGATGCTGACGATGGCACCGTGCGAGTCGAACTCGCCGCTGAAACTGGCCGCCATTTCGAGAGCGTCGATCGCTTGCACCGCCGCCGCGATGTTTCGATCGGCCTCGATCTCGGCCGCTGGATCGCCGTCGAAGACGGTCAGGAGCTCGCGAGCATCGTGCAAGCCGCCGGCGACCGAGTCCAGCGATCCGGCTTGCTCCCGAAGCTCGGCGAGCTCTTTCATGACGAGCTGAGCGGAATCCGAATCGTTCCAGAAATCGTGCGAGCGCGAGCGCTCGTCGAGCTCGGCTATGCGGCGGCGCGTTGCGGCATCGTCAAAGACGCTCCTTAAGCGTCTCGAGGCGCTCGCCCAGGCGAGCAATGGTGGTCAACTGCGTATCGCTCATCTCGCTCTCCGTTTTTCGGCAGCGAGGTGCTCCCCTTGTCGGCCGGCCCCTCCGTCGTGAACGACGCACACCTGTAACGACGGAGGTTTTTATGTACGTTCAACCCCTCGATGGTTCGCTCGGCGCCAACTCGCTCGGATCGGCGGGCGCCGGTGCCGACGGCGAGAGTGCTTTACTTACCGGCGCGGCCGCGCCCGCCGCGGGAGATAACATTTCGCGCTTTCTGCCGCCCTGGCTGAGAGATAACGCCGCCGACGCCCCCGGCGCGGGTTATTTGGGCGGCTCGGGATCGCTCCAAGGGCTGTTCGGCCCGCTCATGGGGATGCTGCAACAGCTGATGCAGATGTTGCAGTCGCTCATGGGCAACGGCTGCAACGCTCCGTTTGCCTCCAGCCAATGCCCGCCCGACGGAAATGAACGATATTTTCGCAACGCGACCGCGTCGAGCGACGGCGATCCTCATCTTTCGTTCAATGGCGAACACTGGGACAACATGAAGTCGCATCCCAATCTGTTGCATTCGGATTCGATTGCCGGCGGCTATCGCGTTTCGACTCAGGTTACGCCGGCGAACGGTAAGGGCGCCACGTGGAATCAAACGGCGTCGGTCGCGCTCAACGGCGGTGCGACGACGGTGAGCCTGAATAATAATGGAGAGGCCGAGATCACCAGCAACGGTCACAACCTGTCAATTGCGCGCGGGCAAACGCTGCGGTTGGGCAACGGCGAGTCGGTTACATGCGAGCAGAACGGATCGCTCTGCATTACCGCCGAGAACGGCTCGGGTGGCCGTATTACAACGACGCTGAGCGCGCAGGGCAGGGGAGTCGACGTAGATGTGAGCGCGCAAAACGTGGATCTCGGCGGCGCGCTGGTCAACGGGTACGAACGACACGGGCACAGGCCCGAGAACCCGATCCAGGGGCCGATTCCGGTGGACCCGATTTCGGGCGGCCCGATCGAATTCAAGCCGGACGCGTAAGCGCCCGGCTTGCCCTCAATACAAGCGAGCAGCCACCCATGAAAAGCGAGCCGGCTAATCACAGGAGACTCGCAGGGATGCGGCCAGGACAGCGACAAATGTAGCGCTTTCACCCCCCGCTAGGCACTCTCTAGCTACTCCTTATCGAGAGGTTGATTGCGTTATGTATAGGTACTCGCGGCTCGCCGCCGTTTTAGGTTGTGCGGCGACGCTCGCAATGGTAGGCTGCTCGACCACCGGCAGCGGCGTTACGCCGACCACGGGTGGGGCAAATTTCGATTCCGGTTGGGTCCAAAAGGACGGAATCGTTTTCCACACTCCCCACTACATGGCTACCGCTCAAAAAGTTAAGACCGGAAACAAGCCGGCAATCACGCTGGTCTACAGCGGCGGTCCGGTTCTGGTCAATCCAAAGATGTACATCATCCTTTGGGGATTCAAGACCTACGGCGACCCGAACAAAGTCGCGAAGCTGCTCAAGAGCTATGGCAAGAGCATCGGCGGCAGCGGCTATAACAACATCTACACCCAGTACTACATGACGTCCGGCTCGAACGTCTACATCACCAACCCGGCGAAGCAACTCGGCGGCGTCTGGAAAGACAACGCGAACGCCGTGCCGGCGCACCCGACCGACGCTCAAGTCGCAGCTGAAGCGGTCAATGGTGTAACGCACTTCGGTTACGATCCGAACGGTTCGTACGTCGTAGCCACCCCGACCGGCCACAGCTCGTCGGGCTTTGGTACGTCCTATTGCGCGTATCACAGCGCCGTTAACTCGGGCGGCCACCTCATTTCGTATACCAACCTGCCGTACATGCCGGATGCCGGCGGTAACTGCGGCGCCAGCATCATCAGCCCGCCGAGCGACGAGACCGGCGCCGACGAAGGCGTGACCATCGTCGAGGGCCACGAGTATGGCGAGTCCGTCACCGATCCCAACCCGCCCAGCGGCTGGTATAACAACCAGTACGGCGAGATTGGCGACATCTGTGCCTGGACGAACATTCAGAACGATCCCTACGGAAAGAAGTCCTACACGGCGCAGCCGATGTTCAGCAACGCGAGCCAGTCTTGCGTTCACTCCTATCCGTAACGATCAACCTCTCACAGCTCCAGCCATAAACTGAAGCCAAAAGAGAAAGGGCCGCTCGATTATCGAGCGGCCCTTATTTTTTCAACCGCAATCTCCGGCGGCCGCAGCAAGGTTTGATAGATAACGCAGTAACGCTCGGTCAAGCGGATTAGCGTCTCGACCTTTTCGTCGGGAGCGTCCGTATCGAGATCGAAGGTTAATCGTATTGCGTTGAATCCGACCGGGGCTTCTTTATCCACGCCGAGCGTGCCGCGGAAATCGAGATCACCCTCGGCGCGTACGCTGCCGCCGCGGATCTCGATCGCCAGCGCAGTCGAGACGGCGTTGAGCGTGACGCCCGCGCAAGCGACGAGCGCTTCGAGCAACATGTCGCCCGAGCAAGCGCTCGCGCCGTTGCCGCCGGCGGCTGGATGCAAGCCGGCGGCAACGAGCGCTTTGCCGGTCTGTACACTGCAGGTAATGCCCTCGCCGAGCCGGCCTTCCGCCGAGAGCGTTACGCGGGCCGCCTCAGGCGAATCCTTATAGCGAGCTTTGATCGGCGCTTGCAGGGCGCGAAGTTGTTCAGCATTCATCGAGGAACACGTTCAACGACCCGTGGCGCGCCTCCTTAAACTCTTATGAACTATGATTAAGGGAACGGGCGATGTGGGAACAACGCGTCTCATGCAAGATAGAGAAACCGTCGTAGTTTCGGGCAACTCGGCCGGCCCGATCGCGTGGGTCATCGGGATCGTTATCGTAGTGGCAGCGACTCTCTTCGTTCTGTTCTATTGGCACCCGTGGAATACGACGTCGTCGACGACCACGACGATCGTTCAGCCCGGCGATCAGACGCAAAAGAGCAGCTCTACGACATCAAACGGTTCGTCGTCGAACGGCTCGACGTCGACTAGCCCGCCCTAACCGGCGCTAAGCGCCGGAGGCTCCGGGGAGGCAGCGTATAACGTAGCCTCCCTAATGGCCATCCGCGCCGGTCTTTTGGCTTTGCTCGCGCTGCTCGCGTTGCCATCGTGCGCGGGAGTGGTGCGCTCGGGATCTGACCCGGTGCCGGTGATGGCCGCATCGGATGGTGAAGGCGCCTTACGCCACATCGAACACGTCGTCATCGTCATCCACGAGAACCGCAGCTTCGATAATCTTTTCGCGACGTTTCCCGGCGCGGACGGCGCGACGAGCGGAAAGATGTCGAATGGGAAGCGGGTCGCACTCAAAAAAGTCGACTTCCTCTATCCGCACGACTTAGGCCATTCATATCACGCCTTCCTTGGCGATTATAACCACGGGAAGATGAACGGCTTTGACCTCGAGGGCGGCGGCAAGGGCCAGGGACCGGCGGGCAAAGAGCCCTACCAGTACGTCGATCCATCCCAAATCAAACCGTATTGGGATATCGCGCAGCATTACGCGCTTGCCGATCACCTCTTTCAAACGCAAGGCAGTGGAAGCTTTACCGCGCACCAAGATTTGATTGCCGGTGCCACGGCTATCGACGAAACAAGGAGTCTGGTCGACTTTCCGTCGGCAAAACCGTGGGGATGTGATGCCCCGCCAGGCTCCAAAACTTCGATACTTACGACCTCGCTGGAATACCGTTACTTGCGCGGACCAGCTCCGTGTCTGGATTACGCCACGCTGCGCGATCTTCTCGATAAAAAAGGCGTCTCGTGGAAGTACTACTCGCCGCCGGTCAAAGGCTCGACGGGATCGATTTGGAACGGTTTCGATGCAATACGAGCGGTGCGCTACGGTTCCGAATGGGGCACCAACGTAACCTTCAACAACAAGCAGATCTTCAACGACATCGCCGGCGGCACGCTGCCGGCGGTTTCGTGGTACGTTCCCGACCTCGACGACTCCGATCACCCGGGCATCCACGGTAACACCGGTCCGTCTGCGGTAGCTGACCTCGTCGACACGATCGGCAACAGCGGATACTGGAAATCAACGGCGATCGTCGTCGTTTGGGATGACTGGGGCGGTTTTTACGACCACGAGCCGCCGCCGTTTCGCGACGATGCCGGCGGTTTGGGCTTCCGAGTCCCGATGCTCGTCGTATCTCCATACACGCCGCGAGGCCTGATCTCGCATACGCAATACGAATTTGGAAGCATTCTTAAGTTCGTGGAAAATAACTGGAACCTCGGGCGTCTGGGTACGACCGACGCGCGCGCGGCCAGCATTGTGGATTGCTTCGACTTCAATCAGAGACCGCGCAGGTTCGTGCCGATTACTTCGGGGTATTCCCACGCCTACTTCTTGCGCCGCCCTCCTTCGTACCAACCGTTAGATACCGAATAGATCCAGCGGGCGACGCGGCGCAAAACTCCCGTACCGCTGGCTCTCTCGCGCTCGCGCGAGCGGCAGTAGCGCAAGAATTTGGCGACGGCAGAGTGCAACTCTGAGTCATCGCCTAGGCGTTTGAGCTGCCGTTCCAACTGCGCCAGCGTCTCCGGCGTGCAGTTGTCGGGGAAGCCGCCTGCGTCCAAACGGCTGAGCAGATAGCCGAAGTCGAACGCTTCGGCGACGTTAGCGCCGTAGGCCATGGACAACAAGTCGTGCGTCGCCATGCGATCGACTTTCATCAGCTCGAACGGTTCGGCGGGAAGCTTGAGTTGTTGCGCGGCCGTCTCGAAGATCGTCCGTTCGTTCGTGGCCGCAATGGGCTCGTCACGGCGGTCGAAGTAGAATCCCAGCAATACGGCATTGCCGACGCGGTCACGATCGAGAACGCCGGTCAGCTCGAGCTTGGCCTGTAGGCGTTCGGCACGCGATTGCGTTTCGCGAAGCGCGGCTTGCAGCTTGCGGTACTCGGTGAAATCGAGGCGTCTTTCTTCCTGGTGGCGCAGACGGTCCGCTTCGCGCTCCTGAGCAACGCGCACGCGCTCGGGGCCGCCGCGATAAATCTCCTCTAAAACGATGCCGGTCAAACCGATAAGCGCACCGCCCAACACGAGCGCCGCATCGGCCCAGCCCCGAAGGATGAGGCGCAGCGCGGGAGAGTCCTCGACGATCGCAATGATGAGTGCGCCGAAGATAATAGCCAAACAAACCGGCAAGTAAAATCGCCAGTCGATCTTTCGCACATCGGCCGGATCCCGGCTGCTAGCCACCGAGGCCGCATATTCCACACGAGCGCTTGCTTTCCGGCTCTTCGAGCGAGCAGGAACCGAGCGTCCGGTCGTAGGAGCCGCAACGTGACGACTTTTCGTTCCAAAATATAGGGAGAGAGATTCAATGCGTTTTATCACGATGTCACTCGTGCTTGTCGCGGCCTTTTCGATGGCGGCGTGCACGGGTAAGAATTCGAACGACAGCAGCCAAACCAGCACCTCGGCCAGTACCGAGCCCGGCGCGAGCGGCGCTTCGGAACCGACCAGCTCGGCGATGCCCGCTGAGACGACCGCGGCCAGCGGCGACATTCCGAGCTATCCCGGCGCGACCACGCAGGCTTCCGGCAGCAGCAACATGTCTGCTTCGGGTGGATCGGCTTCGGGAAGCGTCATGACGACCGACGATTCGTTCGATAAGGTCAACAC
>CAZMPP010000134.1:5511-7408 GCA_964568035.1 uncultured bacterium | reverse complement strand
GCGCGACGCCGAGCGTTTGTGGCGGCACGCGTTTTACGAAATCCGTTATCGTCGCGGCGGTGACGTAGGGTAGATCGCTGGTAGCATAAAGCAGCGCTTCGCCGTCGTCGGGCCAGGCGCGCAGCGCGCGCAGCATGTTCTGGCTGCCCGACGGGCTCTCGTCGATAAATCGGTCGACTTGATTCTGTGCGGCGGCGCGCACCTGGCTGCCGCCGACGAGCGCGATGCGGGACGCCCCCGCGCCACGCAGCGCTTGAATGATGCGGTCGAGCATCGTGTTGCCGCGCACAACGGCAAGCGCCTTTACCGCCGTACCGGCCTCCACGGCGAATGCGCCGTCGATCCGCCCGCCGGCGGTAATCACCGCCTTCACGGCGGACTACTTCTTGGCGAGGGTCTTCTTCTTACCGGCTACGGTGCGCTTGGGACCCTTGCGCGTGCGCGCATTGGTCTTCGTCCGCTGACCGCGCACCGGCAGCCCGCGGCGATGGCGCATTCCGCGATAGCAGCCGATATCCATCAGCCGCTTGATATTGCCCTGTACTTCCCGGCGAAGGTCGCCTTCAACGCGCAGCTGCAGCGCGTCGATCGCGTCGCGCAGCTTCTTTTCGTCTTCTTCACCGAGCGCTTTGACGCGCACGTCGGAATCGACGTGTGCGTATGCCAGAACCTTACGCGCCGTCGCGGGGCCGATGCCGAAGATATACGTCAGCGCAATTTCGATGCGCTTCTCGCGCGGCAGGTCGATACCAGCAATACGAGCCATCCCTAAACTACCTCTTTAATCCTGAGCGTTGTCGAAGGGCCTTCTTTAATCCCGAGCATAAAGATTACCCTTGCACCTGTTTGTGTTTGGCATTGACGTCGCAAAACACCCGCACCTTGCCGTGGCGGCGGATGATCTTGCACTTCTCACAAATTTTCTTTACTGACGGTCTGACTTTCACTTTATTTTCTTACCTTTGTTTCGCTCAGGGTGCCACCGGCGGTTACTTGTACCGGTAGGTTATGCGGCCGTGGCTCAGATCGTAGGGCGAGAGTTCGATCAAAACCCGGTCGCCCGGTAGGATACGGATGTAGTTCATCCGGATCTTCCCGGAAACGTGTGCGAGCACGCGGTGCCCATCGTGCAGCTCTACGCGAAACATCGCGTTGGGCAGCGGTTCGACGATCGTACCTTCGACTTCGATCGCTTCTTCTTTGGGCATCGCCGTCTTCGCGGCTTTCTCTGCGGACGCTTTTTTGCCACGAGGCATGCGTCCGCCGCGTTTGCGAGCCATTAAGCAATCGCTTCCCGTGCAGGACGATACCTCTCGATCTCTGGATCCTCCGCGAAATCGCGGAGGGTGAGAATCTTCGGCCCGTCGTCCGTCACGGCGATGGTGTGCTCGAAATGCGCTGCGAGTTTACCATCTGCCGTCACGACTGTCCAGCCGTCGCCGAGGATCCGGACGGCCGGGCCGCCCTCGGTGATCATCGGCTCGATGGCCAGGACCAAGCCGGGGCGAAGCTCCAGCCCGGTGCCCGGCTTGCCGTAGTTGGGGACCTGCGGCTCCTCGTGCATCTCGCGTCCAACCCCGTGGCCGACCAGCTCTCGGACTACCCCGAAGCCGTGGCGCTCGGCGTAGGCTTGCACGGCGGCGCCGATATCGCCGACCCGCTTCCCCCGAACCATCTGCGCGATGCCGACGGTAAGGGACTGGCGGGTTACTTCGAGCAGCTGCTGCGCGGCCTGCGACACCGTGCCGATGGCGATCGTGACGGCGCTGTCGCTGACGTAGCCGTCGAGCGTCGTGCCGATGTCGATGGAGAGCAGGTCGCCATCGTGCAAAACGCGCGAGCCGGGAATGCCGTGCACGACCTCCTCGTTGACCGAGGCACAGATCGATCCCGTAAA
>CAZMPP010000134.1:0-5501 GCA_964568035.1 uncultured bacterium | reverse complement strand
TCCGTTGTAACCCTTAAAGGTGGGGATACCGCCGGCGGCCCGGATACCGCTTTCGGCCATTGCGTCGAGCTCGCCGGTGGTCATGCCGGGGCGCGCCGCCTTCATCAGCCCGGTCAACACGGCCGAGGTGATTTTGCCGCTTCGCCGCATCGTTTCGATCTCGCGCGGAGACTTCAGAGTTACCATGGCTGCAACACTCGATTAGCGACGAGCGTGTTCGGCTCCAATCGCGGCAGCGATGATTTCCGCAACGCGATCGACGCTCTGAAAGGCGTCGATTTCAGTAAGCTTGCCTTCGTTGCGATAGTACTCTTCGAGTGGGCGCGTCTGCGCTTCGTAGACGTCCAGACGTTTGGCCACCGTTTCTGGACGGTCGTCCTCGCGCTGAATCAGCTCGCCGCCGTCGTCGTCATCGATACCGGCTCGCTTGGGCGGATTGGTCAACGCGTTGTAGGTACGTCCGTTACGCGGATTGGTCCAGCGCGACGCAAGCCGCGCGATCAGCGCCTTGCGATCCCCGCGGAATGAAATCACCGCGTCGAGCGGCCGGCCGCGGCGCGCGAGCAGATCGTCGAGGGCTTGCGCCTGCGCGACGGTACGCGGGAAGCCGTCCATCACAAAGCCCTTACGCAGACGTACGAGTTCGGCCTCGATCATCGCGATGACCAAACCGTCGGGAACCAGCTCGCCGCGGTGCATGTAGCCTTGCGCTTCGAGACCGAGCGGGGTGCCTTCGGCCAGGTGGCGTCGCAGCATGTCCCCGGTCGAAATGTGCTCGAGGCCGAAGCGCTCGTGCAGGTGACGCGCTTGCGTTCCCTTGCCGGCGCCCGGCGGTCCGAGGAAGACAACCCGCATTATCGCTTGATGAAGCCTCGGTAATCGCGCATCGCTAAACGCGCCTCGATCTGCGTGATCGTATCGAGGGCGACGCCAACCACGATGAGCAGCGATGTCGAGCCAAGATAAAAGGTGGTAATGGAGAGGCCACGCTGGAAGGCGCCCGGCAAGACGGCGAGCAGGCCGAGATAGATTGCCGCCGCGGTGGTGATGCGGATCAGAATCTTGTTGAGGTAATCTACCGTCGGCTGCCCCGGGCGAATTCCCGGAATAAAGGCGCCGGTCTTCTTGAGATTGTCGGCAACGTCGCGCGTGTTGAGCACGATCGAGCTGTAGAAGAACGTGAAGACCACGACCAATACGAAGTAGGCAATGTTATAGAGAAAGCCGTTGGGCGAGAACCAGACATTGAAGACGCTGGCGATAGCCGCGGCGTTGGTCGGGAACTCGAAGGGCCCGAAGAGATGCGCCCACGTCGCCTGCGCGCCGTTGCGGCCGAACCACGAGAGTGCCTGCTGGGGCAGCAGCAAAATCGAGATCGCGAAGATGATCGAGATCACGCCGGCGTTGTTGAGGCGCAGCGGAATGTAGGTCGAGCGGCCGGCAAACATCTTGCGTCCGACGACGCGCCGCGCCTGCTGTACCGGAACGCGCCGCTGTCCCTGGTAGAGAAAGACGATCGAAACGATGACCACGATCGCGATGGCGATATAGATGAAGAGGTTGAGCAGCGACTCGGCACCCTGGCTGGCCGAAGCGTAGGTCTGACTGACGTATTGCGGATAGCGCAGCACGATTCCGATGAAGATGATCAGCGAGACGCCGTTGCCGATGCCCTTATCGGTAATCTGTTCGCCCAGCCACATGAGAAAGAGCGTGCCGCCGACCATGGCGATAATGGCATAGAGCAAGTACCACGTGCTGGTGTCGTAGAAAACGCCGGAACGCTCCATCGAGATCGCCATAAAGGTGGCCTGAATGGTTCCCAGCACGATGGTCAGCCAGCGGGTGTACTGGCTGATCTTTTTCCGCCCTTCCTCGCCGCCTTTCTTGGCCATCTCCTCGAGCTGCGGCAGCACGACGGTCATCAGCTGCATGATGATCGAGGCGTTGATGTAGGGCGTGATGCCCATGGCAATGATCGAGAGCTTCTGCAGCGCGCCGCCCGACAGGAAGCCCAGCAAATTGTAGAAGGCGCCGCTCTGCAGCACGCGCTGCCACGCTGCTTGATTGACGTTGGGCAGCTGCACGTGGATCATGAAGACGAACCACGCGAAGGCAAAAAAGACAAAGAGCACGCGCTGCCGGATCTCCGGAACGAGTACGGCGGCGCGAAGGTTATTGAACAATGACGGCCCCGGCTTGGTCGAGCGCTTCGCGCGCGCTCGCAGAGAAGAGCACGTCGCGGAAGCGCAGTCCCGAGGGCAGCGTCTTACCGGCGACGGTGCCGCCGAGAATCTTAACGCCATCGCGGGTTACTTTGAGCAGTCCATGCTCGCGCAACGAATCGGGCGTCACCTCTACGCTGGGATCCCACTCCGCCAAGCGGTGCAGGTTGATCGTGGCGCAGCGCACGCCGAAGTGGCCGGTGTCGCGCCCCTTCTGCGAATAGCCGCGCTGATGCGGCAGCCGCCGCGCCCACGGAGTCTGTCCGCCTTCGAAGGCCGGTCCCTTGCCGCCGCCGGAGCGAACGGTCTGACCCTTGCCGCCCTCACCGCCGGTCTTGACCATGCCCGAACCGTGGCCGCGACCGATGCGCTGACGCTTGGGACGGCTGCCGGGCGCGGGCTTGAGCGCGCCGAGTTTTAGCATTTCTTTCTCCGCCATATGGTTACGCTACGAAAAGTTCTTTGACGGTCTTGCCGCGCATTGCAGCAACCTGTTCGGCCGTGCGCAGCGACTTGAGCGCCGAGACCGTCGCCATCACGACGTTGATGGGATTGGTCGTGCCCAAGCACTTGGTGAGGATGTCGTGGATTCCGGCCAACTCGAGCACGGCACGCATCGAGCCGCCGGCGATGACGCCGGTTCCCGGCGCGGCCGGCTTGAGCAGCACCGTCGCCGCTCCGACTTCGTGACGCACTTCGTGCGGAATCGTTTTCTCCACCATGGCGACCGTCACCATGCTCTTACGCGCCGCCTCGACGGCTTTGCGGATCGCTTCGGGGACTTCGGTGGCTTTGCCGATGGCGAAGCCGACCTTCCCCTTGCGATCGCCGACGACGACGAGCGCGCTGAAGCTAAACCGCTTGCCGCCCTTGACGACCTTGGCGACGCGGTTGACGCGAACGACCGTTTCTTCAAGTCCGCTGCCGTCGCGATCGCGACCACGATATTGCATTAGAAAGTTAACCCCGCTTCACGCGCCGCGTCGGCGAGCGCTCGGACACGTCCGTGATACTTGTAGCCGCCGCGATCAAAAACGACCGCGGTAATACCGGCCTCTTTGGCCTTGGCGGCAATCGCGCTGCCGACGGCTTTGGCGGCATCGACATTGGTTTTCGAAGTGAGCCCGTCGCGCAGCGACGCCTCGCGCGTCGACGCGGCGGCCACCGTATGACCCTTGGCGTCGTCGACGAGGACGGCATAGATATGATGCAGCGAGCGGCGCACGCAGAGACGCGGCCGCTCCGTCGTGCCGGTCAGATTCTTGCGCAGGCGCGCGTGGCGCGTACGACGCGCATCGGCCTTGCTCATTATTTCTTACCTGCCTTCCCTGCCTTGCCGAGCTTCTTACGAATCCGCTCGCCTTCGTAGCGGATGCCCTTACCCTTATACGGCTCGGGCTGGCGCAGCCGGCGAATGTCGGCAGCGACTTGGCCGACGGCCTGCTTGTCAATGCCATCGACGTGAATCTTGGTTGTGCCCTCGACCGTGAGCGTGACGCCCTTGGGCGCCTCGAAGCTTACCGGGTGCGAATAGCCCAGGCTCAAGTTGATCCGCTCGCCGGCCTTGGCCGCGCGGTAACCGACGCCGCTGATCTCCAGGCTCTTACGGAAGCCCTTGCTCACGCCGTCGACCATGTTGGCGATCAGCGTGCGGGTAAGACCGTGCGCGCTGCGATGCGATTTGGCGTCGCCCTTGCGCTCGACCAGCACCTTGCCGTCGTCCAACCGAACGTCTACGCGGTCGACGAGAATCCGTTGGCGCAGTTCGCCTTTCGGACCCTTGACCATGACCTCACCGGACTCGACCTTCACGTCGACGCCGGCGGGGACCGCAACGGGGAGCTTACCTATGCGCGACATAGCCACACCACCTTACCAGATGTACGCAAGGACCTCTCCTCCGACGCCGCGCTTGCGAGCGCGCTTACCCGACATGATGCCTTGCGGCGTTGACATGATCACCAAACCAAGGCCGCCGAGCACGCGCGGAATCTCGGTCTTGCGCGTGTAGACGCGCAGTCCGGGACGCGAGATGCGGCGCAGGCCGGTGATGACCTTTTCCTTCTCGGGACCGTAGCGCAACTGAATGCGAATCGTTCCCTGCGGCCCCTCGGAGAGGCGCTCGAAGCTTTCGATGAAGCCCTCTTCATGGAGAATCTGCGCGATGGCTTGCTTCGCCCGCGAGGCCGGCACGTCAACCGTCTTATGGTTGGCGGTGTTGGCGTTGCGGATACGCGTGAGCATATCGGCGATGGGATCGGTTACGGGCATATCGTCGTCTCCCTCACCACGAGGCCTTCGTCACACCCGGGACCACGCCCAAGTGCGCGTTCTCGCGAAAACAGATGCGGCACATGGCAAACTTGCGCAGGTAGCCGCGCGGGCGGCCGCACACCTTGCATCGGTTGTGGCGGCGCACGCTGAACTTCGGATTGCGCTGCGACTTGACGATCAGACTCGTCTTAGCCATTAGCCGCGGCCTTTCTGCAACGGCAGACCCATCGCGACGAGGAACTCCGAAGCTTCCTCATCCGTCTTGGCCGTGGTGACGATGGTTACGTCCATGCCTCGTGTCTTGTCCACCTTGTCGTAGTTAATCTCCGGGAAGACGAGCTGCTCTTTCAATCCCAGATTGTAGTTTCCGCGCCCGTCGAACGAGCGGGTCGGCAGCCCGCGAAAGTCGCGGATGCGCGGCAGCACGATATTGAATAGCTTGTCGACGAAGACGTACATGCGGTCGCCGCGCAGGGTGACCTTCGCGCCGATGTTCATGCCTTCGCGCAGCTTGAACGCGGCGATCGACTTCTTCGCCTTGGTCACGATCGGGCGTTGCCCCGTGATCACGGTCAACTCGTTCACCGCGGCGTCGAGCGCCTTGGAGTTGACGATCGCCTCGCCGACGCTCATGTTGACGACGACCTTCTCGAGCTTGGGAATCTCATTGACGTTCTTGTAGCCGAAGCGCTCCTGCATTTTGGCGCGAACTTGGCTGTCGTACTTTTCTTTGAGCCGTTCCGCCATGATTATCCCTTCACCGAATCGCGCGCGGGTTCACCGCAGCGCACGCAGATGCGGTGCACCACGCCATCGGAGGTACGCGCGCGGCGCAGACGCGTTGGAGCCTTACACTTCTCGCAGACGTACTGCAGCGCCGAGAGGGGCAGCGGCGCTTCCTTCTCGATGATGCCGCCGGTCGGCATCGAGCCGCCCATGTTCGACGATTGCGTGCCTTGCTTGGTGTGACGCTTGACGATGTTGACGCCTTCGACCAAGATC
>CAZMPP010000133.1:0-7556 GCA_964568035.1 uncultured bacterium | reverse complement strand
GATCGCCCACTGCGTAAATCCGGCGCGCGTTACCGCATCGAGCAGCACGAAGAGACCGGCCAGTAAGACGAACGTGCTCCACTTAATGTGGCGCGCGGCCTCGAACGGACGAGTGTTTACGACGGCCAGTAGCAGCGCGCCCCCAATAGCGGCCACCGCTCCAAGCGGCCAGTCGAAGATCAACGCGGCCACGTAAGCCAGAGCCACGGCGAGCATCCCCCACAGGGCGCGCACCGTTCTCGGCTGCGGCCGTTCGGATTTGGCGACTTCATAAGTTCCGCGCAGCCGCCGGCGGAAGAAGAAGAGGAAGATGCCGAGATTGGCGGCGATGGCCATCACTTCGGCCGGCCCTAAATGCCAAAGATACGGCAGCAACCGCGCATGCGGCAGAATCAGGACGTTGGCCGGATTGGAAAACGGCAGCCCGAACGAGGCGGTGTTCGCGACGAAAATGCACCCGTAAAGAAACGGTTCGGCTCGGATCTTGGGGTGCGCCGCAACCGCCCGGTAGACGATGGGCGTGAGGGCGATCGCCGTTGCATCATTAGAAAGAACGAGCGTAACGGCGGCCGCCGCCAAGAATAGGTAGACAAAGAGCCGGCGCTGCGAGCCGCCGGCACGCTCGAGCAAAAGCTGCGTGATCCATTCGAAGGCGCCGCTCTCTTCGGCGGCCGCCGATAACAACATCAAACCGAGAATAAAGAGCAGCACGTTCCACTGTCGCGCGACCGCATCGAGCGCAGCCCACGGCGGCTCGTATCCGGCTGCCAAAACCAGCAGTGCGCCGGCGAGTGGCCAGATCCAGGTATGAATCCGCCAGGGTCGCAGGCCAAGCAACAGCATTGCTATGGCCGCTATAACGTAGACCAACGAGGTTAGTTTACCGTCGCCTAACGGCTAACGCCGATTGCATGCGCCGCTTCTTGAAGTTTGCGGTCTTTGGTCCAAAGTTCGCATTCCGCGATTACCGCACACGCCAGCAGGTGTGCGTCGATCCACCCCATATCTTTTCCCCAAAGCCGGCGCTCGGCAATGAAGTGCAGCACTTCGTCGTGCCGCGCCGCTTTGAGAGCCGGCAGACGCGCGAGATCGGCGAGTATCCGCTTTCGGTCGCGCAGGGCGCCGCAGGCGAGTTCACCGATAACGAACGGGTGGCTAAGAATCAGCCCTTGGTCGAGTAAGGGCGGCAGTTCGGCGACACCAGTTCTGAAATGGTCGACCCAGACCGAAGTATCGACGAGAATCAACGCACCGCGCTCCGCCGGCGTCTAGGAATCGAGCGAAGCTTTGGCTGGGACCCGCCGAGCGCTCCGAGCCGTCGCGCCGCTTCACGCGCGATGAGGGCTTCCAGGCCCGCACGAATCAAGGCGGTCTTCTCGCGGATGCCGGTTGCCTCGCGCGCCTGCTCCACCAGAGTTTCTTCCAAAATAATGGTCGTTCGCATATGCATCAGTATGGCTCTACGATATGCATCGCGTCAAGCCGCGCTTGGTGGCAGCATTTTTTATTACTCGGCGCGATCGCGGGGGTGGGCCTCGTCATAGGCGCGGCGTTTGTGCCCCATTGCTAACTGCAAATAGACGCCCGTCGTGGCCAAGCTCTCGTGGCCCAGCAGCTCGCGAACGGTTTCGAGATCCACGCCGTTCTCGACGAGATGCGTCGCAAAGGAGTGGCGCAGCGTATGGGGCGAGGCGTGCTTCTGAATGCCGCTGATACGGTAGATCGCGCGAAAGATTCGCCACACGTGTTTGGGCGTGAGCCCCTTACCGCCGCGCCCCAGAAAGAGCCGCGGGTCGGCGCTCTGCGGCCTAACGCGTAAGTAGGCGTCGATCGCGGCGGCGGAAGTGCGATTGATCACCACGGTCCGTTCCTTGTTCCCCTTGCCGGTGACGCGAATGGTCCGCTCGGCAAGGTCCACGTCGGCCAGGCGGACCCCGGCCACTTCGGCGCGGCGCATGCCGCTGGCATAAAAGAGCTCCATAATTGCGACGTCGCGCAGGCGCGCTTCGTCCGTGCGGCCGGCCAGTGAGGTCCGGAGCAGCTTCATAACCTCGTCCACCTTGAGCGGCGCCGGACGCTTCTTGGAGACCGAGGGGCCGGGAATAGCGGCGGCCGGGTCGTTCTCTAAGACGCCGGTGATCTTGAGAAACCGGTAAAGCGCCCGGATCGACGAGAGTTTGCGGCAGACGGTCCGGCTGTCGTAGCCGCGGCCGTCGAACATGTGGGCGATGTACTGGCGGATCTGCGTTGGCTTAACGGCCAGCAGCGCCGTTCCGTCTTGGGTCGTCCGCAAGAACTCTCCGAACTCCATGAGGTCGCGCTCGTAGGCGGCCACGGTGAGCGGACTGCGCTTGCGCTCGGTCAGCAAGTAGCCCCGCAGGTCGCGGACCAGGGGATCGACCTGGGGCGGAGCCTTCTGAGGCGGCTTCTTCGCGCGTGCTGAATGCGACATAATAAATCTTTCATCGCATTCGAGAGAAGAGAAAAGCCTTCCTTTGCCCCGGCTCCCGCCGTGGGAGCCTTCTCTGGGCCGAGATGTTACCACACGACGGTAAGCGGGTCGTCGTGCGGTAACACTTCGTTTGACGGCGGGTTGCCGCTAAGCTCTCCCTACTGGGTATCGACCGGAACGTGCGAAGGCTTCTGATGGAGAAAGTACGAGCGCGAGTATTTCGAGCCGATCGTCTGGTACGGCCGCGGCGGCTGATTGAAGTCCAACATGTCGTCGATGCTGTTGCTGGTCGAATCGGTCGTGCCGAGGCGTCCGAGACCGAAAGTATCCTCGACGAACCGCACGATGCTTCCAAACCCGTAGAACGTGTTCGAAACATAGCCCGGCTGGCTGGGGACCGCTTCACGCGTGTAGGGTGAGATCACCATCAGCGGGACGCGCAGACCCGGGCCGCCCTGATTGTCGCGCGGCAACGGAGGCGCGACGGGATCGTAAAAGCCGCCCCAATCGTCCCACACGATGACGATGGCCGAGTCGTTCCAGTATTGACTCTGGCCGATCGCGTTAACGACCGTTGCAACCCACGACGGGCCCGTGTCCGTGCCGCTGTTCGGATGATCGGAGTTCTGGCCGTCGGGGATCACCCAAGAAACCGCTGGAAGATTTCCGTTCGCGATGTCGCTCAAGACGTTGGTTTCCGGCGACGAGACGTTGGCGTTCCACTCCGGTCCGTTGCGGACGGGTGCGATGACGTCGAAGGCGCTCCAAATGGCTCCGGGATCGCCGATCGCCGGCGTGTAGTACTTCCACGAGACGGACTGTGCGTCGAGCAGGTCGCGCAAGGTGGCATAACCGCTGCCCGAGGCGGGGAACTGGCTGGTGCACGGGAACGGCCCGGCCCCCTTCTGCAGCTGTAAGTCGGTCGTGATCAGCGACGTTACGGTGTCTGCGGACGAGTCGCAGCCCCAGGCCTTGTTGCCATATTTTGGATTGTCGATCAAGCTGTGCGACGAATCGATGAACGTACCGCCACGGATAAGATCCTGGTGCGCGGTGAAGCTCGCGCTGCCTTGTGTCGTGAACATCGCGGCCGCCAGGGAATATTGTTGCGCCAGCGTCCAGTACGGGACGATTTGGCTTGGATTAACGTAGACGTACGGCGCCGTACCTTCCGCCTTGTTGCCGACGGTGTACTTAACTTCGATGAAGCCGTCCATCTTGCCGTCGTCATAGGCTCGCAAAAAGCCCGAATAGGTGTGATTGAGGTCCTTCTTCAGGAAGAGGCCGACCTCGGTCAGGTCGACGTTCTGGGTCCTTTTATTCTTCCCGATGCGGCGCTTTCCGACGGTCGTTCCGTTTGCGCCGGGGAACGTCGCAAAGAGATTGTTGAGCGTGCGGTTTTCTTGCACGATCATAATGATGTGCCCAATCGGCGTGCTGCCGGAAGCGTGGCGAAACTTCGGCGAAAACGCCGAGACGTTGCCGCTGCTGGGAATCGAAGACGAAGCGCCGCCGCCGTTACAGGCACTCAGCCCAACGGCGGTGGCGCAAATCAATGCAATAAAGCCAGGATGTTTCAACGGGATGCTCCTCTCCAAGTTGATCTCCGAGGAGAGGTTTTCGCGAAAAATTGCTCTCAATCATCGTTGTCACAGGCCGACACGCGCTCGGCGGATGAGCAAGTGATGAAAGCTATGCGAAAGAATTAACCAGGGTCAACGATTAGAGCAAGTTACCAGCCACGCGGTAAGCTGCAGCTTCTTGAGAATGGCTGTCTCGTTGTAGCCGCCGGTATCGGGGCAGGTCTTGGTCTGGAACCGCTTCTGCGAGAGTCCGTACTCGACGTCGACGACCAGCCGGTTCTGTTGCGTGTAGACCGTAAACTGCTTGCACCACCCTTGTGCGTAGCACTGCTCGACGACGGCGAAGTCGAAGACTTTGACCAGGTCTTTGACTTGATCGTTGTCGCCCTTCTGATCGGCCGTGAGACCCCGCGCGTGCGCCGCCTTCGCGACCCAGGTATCGTACGACAGCTGATCGGCGTAGGTTATCGGGAAACCCGTCTTGTTCTCGTAGCCGTCGAGATTGTCGGGATCCACGCCGTCGAAGCCTTTACTTTTGCAAAGGTCGAGGCGATGCGCCATGATGGGCTGCAGAATCGCCGTCTGACGAACGTCGAGCCAGCGTTCGCCCTTCCAGTGGCCGTCGGGGTTGCCGAGCACGCTCTTTGGGAACTTGCCGGCGTCGGGGCGCCATTTCTCCCACGTGCCGGCGTCGACGTAACACATCACGCGGCGTCGCATCGCATGCAGCTGCGCGACGACCGACGACGGCGTCTCGAACATATCGAGATCATAGATATCGGCGTCGACGTTGAGATCGAGTTTACCGTCGTATTGAATCTGAAACGATTCGCCGGTGCCGGGAATCCAGCGCGCGGCTTTCGCGGCCGGCGCGGGCGCCGCAGCCGTTGCAGACGGCACGTCGGCGCCGCCGCACGCGCCGAGCACTGCGGCCAGCAGTAGGGTCGAAACGTGCAAGAGGCGCCGGTAAGCCATCGAAGACCAACTTCGTGAAGTTTACCGCTCTTCTTCTTCTGGTCGCGCTCCCGCCCGCTTGCAGCACGCCCACGCCGTACGAGTCGACGGTCGGTACCATGCCAGCGGGTAAGACGATGACGGTGAAGGTCGAGGACGCTACGGTAAACGCCTACCAGCCGGTGGCCGGACAGCCGCACAATCTCTTCACGGTCGAAGCGACCGCACCGCGCGGTTCGCCCCCGCCCGCTCCGAAGGTCCACCCGGATGCAAGCGGCCTAACGATCGTTTCACGCGGGAAGCTCGTCTCGCTGCTCGTACGGGTACCTAAAGGCACCGATCTCGCCGTAGAGTCGCAGCGCGGCGACGTCAACGTGACCGATATCAGCGGCAACGCGCGCGTCAGCGCTGGTGACGGAAACGTCAAGGTCATGCTTCCGGGCTACGCGCAAGGCTCGGTAAAACACGGCAATTTATCGGTGACGATGGGCTCGACCGATTGGCCTGGAACGCTGCGTTTCGCCAGCGGCGGCGGCGACGTCGAAGTATGGATTAACGCGAAGGCCTCGTTCGCGGTGCACCTGCATACGGACTCAGGCACGCTCTTCACCGATTTTGGATTGCGCGGTACGTCGAACGGCAGCGCCGAGACGATTGACGGAAACGTTAATGGGGGCGGGGGTCACGGCATCGACGTCGAGACAACGTCGGGCGCGGTTCGCCTGCTGAAGCTACAGCCTCAGCCGTGAGCGCTCCAGCAGCGACTCGCGGGCTTTGACCAAGCGCAGCATCGTTTCGTTGTAGGGCGTCGGCGTTGCGGTGCGCCGGCCAAAAGCGACGACGGCGCCGTTGATATGGTCGATCTCGCTGGGATGTCCCGACTCTAAATCGTAGGCCATCGAGCTTTTGGCATCGGCTCCGAGCGCGACCACTTCGGTGACGTAGCGCCACGGATTGACGAAGGGAAGATTGATCCTCAGCGCGGCGGCAACGCCGGCCGTCTCTTCGGCGAGTGCTTCGGCGAGTCGCGCAGCGTTGGGATCGCGCAGAATCTCTCCGGCGTTGCAATCGAGCAGCGCCGAAAGGGCATTGACCGAGGCGTTGACGACGAGCTTACCCCACAGATGCGGGCGGATGTCGTAGACGACCGAGGCGCGAAGGCCGCTGTGCGTCAAGAGGTCGGCGACGGTGCGCGCGGTCGTCGAAGAGGCGGTCGTCGAGCCGATGATGGTATGGCCTTCTTGAGAGCTTCGGACGTGTCCGAAATCGACGGTCTGCGAGGACTCGGTCGTGATGCCGAGGATTACCGGTACCGCGCCGCCGAGTGCCGTCTTGATAGCGTCCTCGTTGCCGACGCCGTTCTGTAACGAAACGATCGGCGCGGCCGGGTTGAGCTCGCCGGCGAAGGCACGCAGCGCCCGCAGCGTATCGACCGCTTTGACGAAGAGAAAAAGCATCTGCGACCCAAAGAGGTCGCGCGCCGCGCGGGCCACGACGACGCGCCGCGGCGGCTCGTCGTTGACGCGCAAGCCGTTACGCCCGACGGCATCGGCCACGGCGGCGTTGTCGTCGAGCATCGTTACGTCGCTGTGCGCGGCCAATCTGAATCCAAAGAGCGTGCCCATCGCTCCGGCCCCGATGATGCCGACGCGCAGGCGTTCCGTTTCTCCAGGCATGGCGCTTAGAACTGAAACTGCAGGCCGAAGGTGTTGCGACGCGAGGCGTGGGTCATGTCGCGTTGGCCGAAAAAGAGCTGGGCGCCGGGCGCGATCTTGAAGTTGCCGTAGAGATCGATCATCGGGTAGGTGAGGTCGTAGATGCGCGTCTCCAGGCCGAAGCCGTGGGCGGGATCGTAGGCGCCGCGCACGCCGATCTGCGAGTAGAGCACGCCGGCGCCGATCTGGAAGTCGCCTTTGCGCTGCTGCAGCAAGGCGTTCCATGTGGTGTTATTGCCGATCGCGTTGGCGCCAAACATGACGTTGGTGTTGGAATGCGGCAGCGCGATGAGATTGATGTCGCCCAGCGGTCCCTGACTGCTGGTCAGGACCGGATTGAGTCCCGGATTGTGCTGCGGCGAGAGCCCGCTCAGGCGCACCTGGATGGCGACCAGGTTCCGCGCCAGCGACGCGAGCTTGCCCTGCACGTTGGCGCGCATCTCCGGCGAGACGCCGGCGTGCGCCCCCGGCGAGCTGGACGGCTGAGGACCGAGCGGATAGGGCGTCGCGTAAGGCACCAAGGGACCCGGTGAGGCGTTGGCGTCCACGCCGGTCACGGTGCTGGTTCCCCCCAGCTGGCCGAGGAGCGAGTTTGCTTTCTGCATCACGGCGTCGAGGTTAGCGATGGTATTGCGAATCTGCGCTTGCGTCTGCGGATCGCCGGTGACCGTGCGTAAATCCTTGGTAAGCGCCGCTAGCGTCGCGGTCGTTTCGGCGATGCTCTGCGTGGTGGCGATGTGGCCGCTGCCGAACATCTTGCGATACCAGTTGAAGCCCGAGGTCTCAATGTCGAAGCCTAGGGCGCCCTCGGGCTCCATGACGTGGGTGGTCTGCACGCGGCCCAGCACGGTG
>CAZMPP010000132.1:0-7614 GCA_964568035.1 uncultured bacterium | reverse complement strand
GACCTGGCCGCTTCCGCCGGTGCGTTCCGAGGCTATCATCCTCGCGGCGTTCCCGTTGGTTAGCCCCGTGGAAAGCGTTACCGCGATCTCGGATATCGGCGCTCCGCTCGAAGTGCTCACCGTAATCGTGTTCTGACTTGCGGCGCATGCATCCCTCGCACGGTTAGTCGAGTCGTGCGTAACCGAATCCGGCTCGAAAACGCGCTCGGGGACTGCAGCCGCTTCCCACCCGTCGTGACAACCCAAAGCGCAGCCAGGTATGGCAGTAGGCCGTTTCTGGTAAGTCGAAAGACCTGGTTGGAGGAGCGCGATACATGTTTTATTCGCATCGCTGGATCTTTTTGTCGATCCTCGCTTGCTTAATTTACGCCGGGTGCGGCGGCAGCACAGCGTCCGTTTCGCCAGAGCCACCGAGTGCTTCGGCGCCGCCGGCCGCCCTTGGTCGCGGGACGCTGGCCGTATTTACTTCGCTCGGCGCGAACTATCGAATCTCTATCTTTCCGCCGAATAGCGACAAGAGTGCTCGCGAATTTTCCTTAGGTGCTTTAGCTAACTCGCTGGCATTTGACACGCGAGGACATCTGTATTACGGCATGAACGCCGGCCACAACGAGTATTTCGTTCGAGAGGTGAACGTTCAGAGCGGCAAACGCTTACGCTCCATCGACCTCCGACCTTCCTGGTCGTTCAGTTCCGTCGCCACCGACGACCACAACGTTCTTTACGTCAACACCAAGTCTCTCGTCGGCGGTGACGTCGAGCTTTTTCGACCCGAAGATGGAAAGCCGTATCTCAAGATCAAAGATCCCCTTAACCCGCTGACGATTCTCGTTGCCCGCGGTTCGCTCTGGGTCGGTTACCAGGGGGCGCTGACCGATGGGTTAGCGAGATACAACCTGCGCTCTACGCGCCAGACGTGGTTCCACAACGTCGCCAACTATTTGCCTACCCCAGTCGCGGTAAATCCAGAGGGCTCGTTGGTCGCGGCGAAGATCCGTCGGAATGGCAAGCCCACCGTTGCCGTGTACGAAGTTAAGTCGGGTAGATGGACCCAGATCCACGAGGGTGACACACAGGCACTGGCGAGCGATGACTCGGGGAACCTTTACATCGCGCAAAGAGAGAGTAGGATTCTCCAGTGCACTTTTCGCGAATGTCCCCATTCCTTCGAAACGAATCTCAAGATCGTAGGACTCGCACTGAGCCCGCTAGATGGCATGCTCTATGTCGCAGCTGATAACGCTAACGGCAAACCATCGGGCATATATGTTTATAATCCGCGAACCACTAGCTTAGTGAGGTCCATCCCAATGGGGAAGGAGCTTCCGAGCCGCATCGCTATCGAACCATGAAGAGTCATTTCGCCGAGCATCATGGTGAAAATGAAAAGACCGTGCCGTCACTCCCGTGGGCGCCGCCGGCATAACTGGTGCCGTACAGCGTGCCGTTCACGTCGAGGAAGGTCGCGTACGGAGTTGAGGCGTCAGGGCTACCGCCTAAGCTGTAGAGTTGGTGGTATGCGCCCGAAGTGCTAACCCTAAAGATCGTGCCGTCGCCGCTCACGCCCGCTTGTTGGGCGGTACCGTAGAGCGTGCCGTGCACGTTGGTGAGGCCGCCGTACGGGTGCGCGCCGTCCGTTCCGCCGGCGAAGCTGTAGAGAACCTTTTCTGCGCCTGAGGTCGTGATTCTAAAGACCGTGCCGTTGCCGCTCGCGCCGCCAAAGGCTGTCGTGCCGTAGAGTTTCTTTCCAACCTTGGTAAGACCGTCGTATAGCGATGCTCCGTCGGTTCCGCCGCCGAAGCTATAGATCACGCTCTCCGCGCCGGCCGTCGTGAGCTTAAAGACCGTGCCGCTGTCGCTTGAACCACCGTCTACGGTGGCGCCGTACAGCGTGCCGCTCACGTTCGTCAGCGCGCCGTACGAATGTGCGCCATCGGACGGAGAACCGGCAAAGCTATGTAATTGGTTGTACAAACCGGCAGTCGTGACGCTAAAGATCGTACCGTTGCTGCTTGCGCCGCCGTGATCGGTCGTACCATACAGCGTGCCGTTCACATTGGTAAGGCTAGCGTACGGATTCGCGCCGTCGCTACAACCGGCGAAACGGTAGAGCACCGTTTCTACCCCGGATTTTGTGATCTTAAAGATCGTCCCGTTGTTGCCCGTACCACCGAAGGCCGTGGTGCCATACAGCGCGTTGCCTATGTTGACGAGACCGGCATACGGAGTCGCGCCATCGGTTCCGCCCGCGAAGCTGTAGAGCAACTTTTCAGTGCCGGAGGTGGTGACCGTGAAGACCGTTCCGTTGTTGCTCGAGCCCCCGCCCGTGGTCGTGCCGTACAGCGTACCGTTCACGTTGGTAAGACCGGCCCAAGGATTTAGGCCGTCCGCAGGAGCGCCGGCAAAGCTGTGCAGTACGCCTTCCATCGAGGGTGGGAGCCCATGCCGATACCCACCGATTCCCGGCTGTGAACCGATCTGTCGCACAAGCGGCCACGCGTTTTGTGGAGGGAATGAGGGTTGCGGTGCGCCCGAACAGGCAGCACACGCCGCGAATGCAAGAATCGCTGCCGCGGGGCCAATTTTTTCTCGCACGACTCCTCCTGCCGGTAGGCTTTGCGCAAACTTAACGAACGCCTAGTCGCCTGTGCTTTGTCGCGTTTTTACTTCGCGCTAATCGATCCCTTCGACTGCGCGCCCTCGGCGCTGCGTTGACGAATGACGCTTCTCGTTTGAACTTCCAACAGAAAACGATGGCTGCGAACTGGCGATCTTTCGAGCCGCACTCAGTGTAGCCTAACCTAGTTTCGAGCGCGCCGAGCTTTTCGAGTTTGGCGAGTCCGCATACTACGTCGTGGGATGGCCGGGGCTCGAACCCAAGCTCAGGATTCCAGCTGCTCCCGACCGACACCGAAAAGTGTTACTCCTTCGGCTTTTCCGCGATTGCCGCGATGCCGCTCGCTGATGGCCTTGCCTCGCGCACGGTTCACGGCTGCGCTGCGCCGCAGCTGGCCGCGCGAACATCCCTGTCAGCCCGACGAAGCGTTGCTCAAGCGCGGCATCGCGGACCGCGACGATGCCTCGCATGCCACCCTTTCCGCGCGGTGATCTTGCGATCCGAACTGGCGCTACCATCAAATTGGAGTTCGTAAGTTTACTTGCTGATGCAGTAGCGCGTCGACCGCCGGGGCCAGGACAACGGGGAGGTGTGCGCCAGCCGGCGAATTGTCAGATCATCCCGAAGATCTCAGTTACTTAAGGAGGTACCCTCGTGCTTTCCATCGTCTCGTTCGCCCGGCGCTGGGCGCCGATCACCCTGCTTGGCGCGCTGGCCGCGGGCTGCTCGGCTTCAGGCACTTCCAGCGCGAATTTTCCCGCCAGCGGCCCGGATGTCGGCCGAAGCGTCGCGCAAAATCGGATGCTTGCGCAAGGCCGCGGCACGCATTCGCAAAACACGCGCTCGCAGTCGAAGGGTTGGATTTCCCCCGATCGCAGGCACAAAAGGCAGGCAGGCCTGATCTACTGGGGCAGCTATTACAACAACACCATCACCTTTTTCGCTTCGAAGGGCGTCAATGGCAAGGAGAAGGGCCAGATCACTGATGGTTTGTCTAATCCAGAGCGGCTCTTTGTGGACAAGCAGGGAAGCGTCTATGCGACCAACATTGGCAACAACACGATCACGGCGTACAAACGCGGTCAGACCTCGCCGTTCATCACGATCAGCAACGGCGTGAACTCGCCAACCGGCATCACGGTGGACGCCGCCGGCACCATCTACTGTGCCAACGTCGGCAACAACACCATTACCGTCTATCCAAAGGGGCAGACGTCTCCGTCGCTCACGATATCGTACTTTGCGGAATACCTCGCGACCGATGCGCAGGATAACCTGTACGCAGCCGGCAGCGCCGTTGAGAAGTTTGCACCGGGTTCGACCAGCGGCACGGATCTCGGCCTTCCGCCTTATCCTGGCGCTTTAGAAGTCGATCGCTCGGGAAACCTCATCGTGCTCTACGGCAGCTCGGTCGAATACTTCCCGGCAGGTCAAACCACCCCATCGAAGCAGATCAGCGTCGATGGATCGCCGTTCGCGCTGTCGCTGAGCGCCAACGAAAAGCAGCTCTACGTCAGCACTGAGATCAGCATCCCGTTCGTCATTGAGAGCGTTGCCTATCCCAACGGCAACGCGTTCGCGACCAAGCTCACCGGCGGCGCTGGCGAGTGGCCTATCGCGGTCAGTCCGGACAACGCATTGGGCGGATAACGCCGCAGCTCAAGTCCAGTTGCCGCTGATCTTTTCGGCCGGCGGCAACTGGAAGTAAATCGACAGCAACACCCGGGCGTCACCATCCGACGGTCACTCACGCGAAGCCTGTAAAATCGTCCTTCGACTGCGGCGCTTGGCGCCTCCGCTCAACACGACAATTTTTGGGATGGCCGGGACTCGAACCCGGACGCCCTTTCGGGCTGCAGATTTTCGCACCACTATGGCTTTCGCCACCGCGCCCATCGCGTTTGTGGTCCGGACTGTGCCTTGACCTTATGAGCATCTCTCACTTAGGCCGCGCCCGTCCAGTCTCTACACCTTCTCCGGATTTGCCGGAGCTTGGCTCGGCATCGTCACGCCGCCCTTCGACATGCTTGGGACGGCAGAGAGTTTACCGACTTTGAGCGCATCCCGCAGGTGGTTTCCCTTTCCTGCGGCTCAACATAGTTAAGTCTGCTGTGTCTGCCAGTTCCACCACCATCCCGCGTTTATTGCTGGTAGTGTTCGACGACCTCGCCGGCGCGTAAGTGGGCGACCTCGGGATCCTGCCCGGCATCGCGCCGCGCCCGGCGCTGACGTAACAGATCCCAGTATTGATCGAGCCGCACCGATATCTCGTCGAGACGCGCGCGATCGTCTTCGCTGAGCTTTCCGCTGTCGCCGTGCTCGAACAGCCGGTGTTCTTCATTAATGAGATTCTCGATATGCTCGTGTATCTGCGTGTCGTTCATTTACGAAATCCCCTTCGAGTTTCGGAACGTGCGAGCGCAGGGGAGCGTTGTCCTCCCGCATCCCGCTCCTGCAGCAGAATACCGAGCAACAGGTCGGCGGTCGTCGCTACGACGCTGTCCTGGCCGAGGATCTCTAGTGCCTCGTCGAGCACGATGATACCGGCCGGAAGGATGTCGGCACGCTGCGCCTTCATGCCGACCACAGCCTTGCGCTCTTCCAGCGGCATCTTGACCAGCATGTCGAGAACGCGCTTCAGGTCGGCGCGAGTTATCGGCATCGCCGGGGCCGGCAGCCGGCGCTCGCGAGCGATCGCGGCGGCCGATGTTGCACTGCCACCCACGAGCGCGATGCGTTCCACTGCGGCGCAATCGCGCAACGGAGCCAGCGCCGCACGCGCGAGCTCGCGCGCCCGCGCGATGCTCGCCTCGTCGACATTCCCGTCGCGCCCGGTCAGCGCCGGAACCTCCTCGCTCAGCCGTACCGCGCCGATCTCGCAAGAAACCACGCTCTCGGGCGTGCCGGAAACTCCGACGGCATACTCGGTGCTTCCGCCACCGATATCTAAGACCCCGACGCGTTCGCCGCGCAGCGTTCCGAATGCCGTCAACGCACCGCGATATGACGCTGCCGCTTCTTCTTCACCGCTCAGCACACGAAGCGGAACGCCAACGATCGCTTGCACGCGATTGGAAAAGTCTTCTGCGTTCGTTGCACGCCGCAGAGCGCTCGTAGCCACGGCGAAAATTCGCACGTAATGCCCGCGGATCGCACGATAGTGTGCGGTCACCGCGTCGAGCGTGCGCTGCATAGCCTCGTCGTTGAGCGCGCCGCCTTCTTTCAATCCTTCGCCGATACGCGTCCCCGTCGAGCGGGCCGTTTCGACGCGCGGCTGATCCGGACCGACGTCGGCGAGCAAAGCCCGCGTCGAGTTGGTGCCGATCGAAACGATCGCATAGCGTTTACTCACTTGATACTCCGAAAGACGTTAGGGCTGACGCTTTTCGAAGAGTGCGGCGCGCCGCTTCTTACGCAAGAAGTGACGGTCCGCCGCGGGTATGCCGTCGGGCTCCTCCCACTCTTCGGTGCTTTTGAGATACGCGGCGATCTGCTCTTCCAGCTCGTCGTCGTGAATTTGCGGGGCTAAGGAAACGGCGCGGCGACGCCCGTCGCGGCGCACCTCGAAGGCCAACCGCTTGCGGCGCGCCAGCGAGCGCAGATATTGATCGCGGTGCGATTCCACGTCGGACGCGGGGGCGGTCGCAAGGTCGCCGTCGTCGAGGCGCACGGTCGCGCCATACGTATTGAGGTTAATGACGATGCCGCCCAGCGTATCCACTAAGGACCGGCCGACGGAACCGGGCTGACGAAGATCAGCGTCTCGTTTGGTCGCACGAGGCGCAGCCGGTCGTGAATTTCGGGGATCGCCCCTTGCGGATCGGAGAGTCGGTGCAGCTCGCGCTGCTGCTCGTCGCGCCGCCGCTGCAACGTCGCAATATCCTCGCGGATCAGCGAAAGCTGGCGGGCCGTAGCGAGATTTTGGCCGATCGCGCGTGCAAATTGCACGGCAACGAGGACCACGAGAGAGAGTGCGACCGCGGCTGCCGTCACGCGCCCAACGAGACGGAGGACGGGGCGGACTCGCGCGCCTAAGGCGCGGAGCCGATTGGATCTAAGCTTTCGGCCTGCCATTCTCCCAATCGCCGGTACTTGGCATAGCGCTCATCGAGCAGACGTTCCGCAGTGACCGGCGTCAATCGCTCGAGAGCAGCGTCGATTGCCACGAGTGTTCGCGTCACCACGTCTTCGGCGTTTCGATGTGCGCCACCCAAAGGCTCCGGCACAATTTCGTCGACGATGCCGAAGCGATGCAAATCATTGGCCGTTAACTTCAACCGCGCCGCCGCTTCTTCCGCCTTTCCGGCATCGGACCACAGAATGGCCGCGCAGCCTTCCGGTGAAGCGACCGAGTAGGTGCTGTGCTCCAGCATTAGCACGCGATCGGCAATAGCCAAAGCGAGCGCTCCGCCCGAGCCGCCTTCGCCGACCACCGTTGCGACGATCGGCACCCGCGCCGTCGCAAAGGTCTGCAAGCAAGTTGCGATGGCCTCGGACTGCGCGTGCTCTTCCGAGGTGATGCCCGGATCGGCGCCCTTGGTGTCGATGAACGTGACGATCGGCAGACCCAAACGCGATGCGAGCTTGGCCAGACGGCTTGCCTTGCGATATCCCTCGGGTGACGGCATGCCGAAATTGCGGCGCAAATTCTCCTTAGTATCGCGCCCTCGCTGCTGGCCCAGGACCATCACGGGTCGCGAGCCCAGGAGCGCGAAGCCGCCGACAATCGAAGGATCGTCGCGGAAATGACGGTCGCCGTGGAGCTCGTCGAAGCGGTCGAAACGCGAGATATAGTCGAGCGACGTCGGCCGGTCGGGATGGCGCGCCATGTGCACCTTTTCCCACGGCGAGAGCTTCCCGAAAAGCTCGCGGAGGATCTGCTGGTACTTCTCCTCGAGGGCGCGGACTTCGACCGACATATCGAGAGGCTGCGCCGCCGAGGCCGTTCTCAGCTCGGCGATGCGCCGCTCGAGCTCGACCAGGCTCTTCTCGCGCTC
>CAZMPP010000131.1:0-7664 GCA_964568035.1 uncultured bacterium | reverse complement strand
GTATCGAGCCAGGCTTCCAGGTCGTGGTTGGTTACGACGCGAGCCGGCGCGTAGTGGCCGACTCCGACGATCTTGACGCCGCGAACCGACACCTCAGGCTAACCGGCCGGCTCGTCTTGTACCTTGATGACCTGCCGCCCCTTATACGTGCCGCAGCTGCCACAGGCAAAGTGCGGCCGCTTCGGCTGATGGCACTGCGGGCACTGAACGGTCGTTACGTCGCCAAGCTTCCAGTTGGCGGCGCGGCGGCTGCGCGTTTTGCTGCGGGGCGTCTTCCATTTTAAGTTAGCCACGGAATCCTCATTATTATAATAGCGTTACGCGAGTTCGCACGCGCAAGGGGTCGTATTCCGGTTCGCTCCGCATACCGCGCAGAGACCCCGGCAATCTGGGTTGCACCGCAACCCCATCGGAAGAGCGCTCAGCAAACTCTGTTGCGCTAAATCCGCAACATCGAGCCGATCTCCCGTCAACACGTTGCTCTCCCCGAACGGATCCTTTTCGCGACCGCGGTTCGGATCGAGCCTTTCGTCGACGTCGACGTGAATCGCTAAGTCTACGTCTTCCAAACAAGCATCACATTGGCCATGGACCTTTACGTCGACGCTTCCCTCGACCACCAGCATGCGATCGGCCTGTCGCAGTTCCAGCTTCACCTGTGCCGGTTCGGGAAAGACGATTCCTTCGAAGGGCTCGACCGGGGCATCATCGGTCACCAGCATCACCTGCCGGCTCCCGGCCAGAAGCCCGCCGATATCCACCTTGTGCGATTGGTTCATAAGAGCAACTCGCCGCAGCATGAGGCCCCGCCAACTGGGCAGGGCCGCCACGGACTTTTGCCATTCTAGAACCCGCACCGCTCCTTGTCAAACCGCCTCTTCGGGGGATTGAGGCGCACCATGAACGTCGATCCGATCGTCTCCCGCCTGGCCGCCCGCGGTGTGGCATTCGCGCCGGAGATCGCCGGGGCGGCCGAGCGCCACGGGCTCGATCCCAAGCTTCTAGCAGCGGTAGCAGCCCAAGAGACCGGCGGCCCGGGCAGTAACGCCGGCCGCAACGTCGTCGGGGATGGCGGCCATGGGCGCGGCCTTTTTCAGATCGACGACCGCTGGCACGCCTTCGCCCAGTCTCCCGACGCGATGAACCCCGGCCGGAACGCCGATTACGCCGCGGGAATGCTGGCCGGCTTGCTCAAGCGCTACGGCGGCGACGTCCGGGAAGCGCTCTCCTCGTACAACGCCGGCTCGCCGAAGGCGACCGGAACGACCACGCGATGGGCCGACAGGCGAACGCTCGGCTATGCCGACTCGGTAATGCGTCATTACGAGGAGCTCGGCGGGAGCGATTCTCCCGAGTCTTCCGCGATCGCTGAGAGCGCGACAACGATTGCCTCGGTCGGCGCTTTGCAATCGCAGGCGCAGCAGCTGCCGATGCCGCCGCCCCCGGTCCCCGCGGCACCTCAAACGCGATCGAACGCAGCCTCCTATCACCGCCAAGCCACGGATTATCTCGGATTTCTCAACGACACCGACGAGAAAAACTCGTAGAACAGGAGCCTTAGCTTGTCTTCCTTAGATTCGATCCACAGCGGGACGATTGCCGCTAAGCCGTTCGAGCACCATAACGGCAGAGTCTCAGGCCCGCCGGAACATCAAAACGGGAGAATTACGAGCGCAGCGGAGCCTCAGCACGGCAGGGTGCACGGACACCACCATCATCATCATGGTGGAAAAATCAACGGCGATGCGGAGACGCCGCAAGAGAACGCCGTCGTTGCCGAGCTCTCCAACTTGGTAGCATCGCTCAGCTCGCTCTCGGCGCAAGCGCAGAGCCTCCCCTTGAGCCCACCCGCGTTACCACAAACTCCACCGGGCCAGACGTACCGCCCACAGCTTACCGACTATACCCAAGTCGGCGGCGACGCGCAGTAGCAGTAAAGGAGCAGCGAGATGGCATTTCTTCTTCCAGTGCTCGAAGGACTCGGCACGAGTCTGCTCGGCAATGCAATCGGCGGAGCCATCGGCGGAGGCGGCGGCAATGTCGAGAACGGCGCGATGAACGCGCTCAACTCGCAAGACGAAGCCTTTCAGCTGGGTATGTACGCCTCCGAGGTCCACAATCAGGAACAGCTGCAGATGCAGTCCGAAGTCTTCGATCAGATGATGGACGAGCGCAGCGAGAATATGCGCGAGATCGATACGCTGCGCAACGTGGATATGGCCCAGCGTAAGATGGACGCTTTCCGCAAGATCGCGACAAGACGAGCGCTCCTAAAAGCCGCCCTACGCGCCCGCGCCTTCCCGCGACTAGAGGCGGGCGAACTCGCGTCTTTGAAATAGTCGCGACGGGTCCGTGCTCGTGGACATTATCAAATACCGGCGCTAAGGAAAGTCAGTCTGCAGTAGCCCCTTTCGTTCATGCCCAGGATGGTTTCGGGACTGGAGGCTTGGCGATGAGGCAGCGACTTTCAAGGTCCCTATCTAGCAATAGCGACTTCCGCACTTTGAAAAGCGCGTCTCTTTGTTCTCCTGGCCGCGGCGCAGGGCGCGAACGGGGATTCCAGCGCGCGTAGGGCAACCTATCTTTTAGAGCCTTCGTTCTGAGGGACTTCCGAAAACGATACGTCCACCACCTGATCGCCGCGAAAGAGGAGGCCCTGTTCGCTCGCGACCCGGAGCGTCACGGTACGAATGTGCCGCCGTCGGGCAGTTTAGGTCGCCGTCTTCGAGATCGGCGTTACCTCCCCAAAATGCAGAAACGACCGCGGTATCGTCGCAGGAATGCCATCGGGCATCGTTCGCGCGAGAATGGCGCATGCCCGGGTGCGTACGCCAACGGCCGACCAGAAAGTCGAAGCCGCGCGTGCCGGGATTGCGCGGCTCGCCAAACTCCTCTAGAAACGGTCCCTGCACGATCGTAATCGGTGGTCCACTTTGTCTCCCGCGGCGCCCGCGGTGGCGCGGAGCTGTTCGGAACAACTCTTAGCGCAGCAACCTCAAACCGCTACAACCAATCACCGTGCGGGCAAAGTCCGCCCTCGTCCTTCGATGCAGAAGGAACACAGCCGCCTCATGCCTGCGGTGGCGGCGCACAGCGCTCAGGTTCCTTAGTGGATCGAATCAGATTGTTGTTGAAATTCTTATGGATTAATACGAAAAACGGTTCCCCATAGGTCGCCGCCCGCTTGTGCCGTTCCGTAAAGGGCGCCGTTGAGGACATACAGAGGAGCGACGGGAAATGCTCCGTCGTACCCTTCAAAATAGTGGAGGACCGCGAATTGGCCGGTGGTGGAAATACGGAAAACAGTTCCCTTTCCCGTTCCATAGGAAGCCCGGTCATAGCATATATTTCCGCCGTAGGTTCCTCCGGCACACATGGTGCCATAGAGATATCCATTGTACGGTACGAGCGCTGCGACAGACCTCGTGCCGTCGGTAGGGCTGAAGTTATGGAGGATAGCTTCCTTGCCGGTAAGTGTGAAGGAAAATACGGTGCCACAGCCCCCTTCGCAAGTTTTATTCGATCCACCGGAACTGGTGGTACCGTAGAAGACGCCATTAAGCATCGTAAGGCTGTTTGGGCCCTCGCCATCCTTCGGAGAGCCTCTAAAACTGTAGAGAATGTGCTCTGAACCCGAGGGCGTCAGCGAGAAAATCGCGCCGTGGTTGTGCGCGCCGCCACCTGTGGCTCCATAAAGCACGCCCTTATATACGAGAAGATTCTTGACGTCGCCGGCCGCGTCATGCGGCGCCCCTTGAAAGCGATGAACGATCCGCTCCTTGCCGGCGGTGGTGATTTCGAAGATGCCCCCGTTACCGTCGGATCCGGAGCCGTACATTTTCCCGTTCAACGGCGTCAAGCCGCCGCGTGGGCTCAAGACATCGGAGTGCTCCTTGAAACTATAAATTACACGCTCTTGGCCGGAGGGCGTGATCGAAAAGACTCCGCCGCAACACCCCTGGCCAGCACCACCCACATAACCTGTACCATAGAACGTCCCTCCGAGCAGCAATAGGTTGCCCTCCGGATCATCGACATCGCCCTCGTGACCGAACTTGTGCAAAACGGTCTCGGTGCCGCCGGTCGTGAGCTTATATATGGTGCCACCGCCGCCGACGGTCGTGCCATACAGGACGCCGTTTCGCGAGGTTACGGCTGCAATCGGCTGCTGGTCGTTATGCTGATCCGTAAAACCGTAGATCATTTCGAATACGTCTGTGGAGCTACGCTGCGAGACTAATTGGCCCGCCATCGCAGCGGGGGCACCTAAGACCGTTTGTGATCCACCGCAGCTTGCCAACAACGATGCCGCCACGCAACTGCAGAGCAGCTTGCGCCCAAAATCCAATCCCTTCATAAACTCCTCATGGCCGCTTGCAACGCTATTTATAAAGCCGACCCGGTAAATACAACGTGTTTCTATCGCGCCTCGTTCCGTTTTCGGGCTTATTTCCCCAGGAAGACGCGGAAGCGTTTCCGAGAAGGCCGCGTTAGTGACGCGGCGACCTGCCTGGACCGCCAGATCTTCCTGCAAAGAATGCTCTGTTTGACGTATTTTCTGAGGAAGATCTAGCTGGAAGGCGCGCCGGCAAAATCAAGCTCTCGCGTTCTTCACGGGTGGAGTCGCGACCGCGAAGCCATCCCCACATGCATCGCCGATTGGCCCAACGCCAGCTCCGCTACCTTCGGCGTTTTCGCAGACCAATGTCTACACATATGGGCAAGCGCCGCAAAACAACTACGCCGCTCCCAATGCTGCGCCACAGATTTTCTATGTTCAGGTTGCGCCGTCGGTTGTCAAAAACGGCGACCCAATGACGATCTCTGCTATTACGACGACTAACGTAGCGAAGCTGACTTTTGGCCCCAACTCGCTTTTGCCAATGGCCTCACTTCAAAGCATAGGGCCGGGACAATGGCAAGGGACCTTCCCGTTTTCAGCGGCTGGCCTTCCCATGGGGCAGACCACTTCAACCTGACCCTCACGGCTGCCACCGGAATGGGCGGCACAGTTGCGCTGCCGATCCCACTTTCATTGCTAAATCCATGAGGAGCCAAAGATGAGTCCAACTCTGATGGCGCGATCAACAACATGTCGGCACCCTTGTTGTCGTGAAATTCGTGCACGGCGAACAGGTTATGGGAAAACTTATCGTGGATCACCCGCTCCCGGGTTGCCGCTATGCTATCGAACGCGACCAGGGGCAGAGTTGGCGTGGCATCACCGACGCATCTGATGTCGAATGGCTGCAGCCGCTTGGATCGCCGGGAACCATTGGCTGAGGTCGCGCTCGCCGAGCTCCCGATAGTCTCGCGCCAAGTGCGACGCTGAGCCCCCACTTCGGGGTCCTGATCTTGCTCCGGAGCGTCGAGATACTAAATCGATTCTAGTGTCCTTTCGTGCCTCCCGGTCGCTCGGTGAAGTCGCTCCCCATGGCAAGCAAAAGCCAGGTGCCAACGTATCGGAATGTTAGATACGAAGCGTGTGACCAAGTGTAGATAGACTGCACGTAGTAAGTGCGCTCTGCACCGTGATATGCTTTCGTTGTGGACCCGCGTCACGTCGGGAGGCGCCATGAAAATAATCGACTGTCTCACCGCTGACGTCGTCGACCTCTCCGGACTTGATCGCGTCGAGCAGATCAGTGACGACGTTCTGGTGTTTCGAAACTCCCATCGTCAGACTAGATTGACGATGGTGAAGCTCCCCCGGAAATCGATTGAGCGGATCGAGCTCATGCTGAAGCTGCACTCAGCGGTTTGCGCGACCGATGAGAGCGAGCCGGAGGATGTTGCTGCAGGGCAAGACCTCGAGGTGCCTCGCGGTGCGGCCACGCGCGACGAGCCAATGATCTGACCAACGCTGCGCTAATCGGCAATCCTCATGGCGTAGCTCCCACGGCACCGGGAAAACGGAGGCCTAAAAGGTGAGGCTCAGCGTGTGCGCCCAATACTTTCGGGGTCCGATGAAAAGCTAGGGGAACCTTCGGACGTGGCGCCCCGCGAGATCGGTCGGTTGCGTCTCGTGGGGTGCCGTTCTGTTCTCCGCTGCCGCGCGTGGAATCCGCTGACGCGGCCAGTGCTGTCGGCAATACCCCGTCTCCGAGCCAGAACTCACCGGCCTCTTGCAGATAGGGCAATGGCGGCTTGGCTTCGCGGCTACCGGCGGCGCAAAGCCGGCCGCCTTACGTCGAAGATAGTATGCCCGCATGCGTATCGACAGGCACGATCGGCATTTTCTATCCGGCAGAAGGTTCGCAGGATTTCGTAGGCTGTGGCCACGCAAACACCTCGCCTGCCGTGGCCTTCCAAGTCGTTTCATCAGACGCGATCATCACTCAGTAAGAAAACATGATTGCACGACGGCAAACCGGGCGCAGGCGGGGGAATAACCAACCTGAGCCCGGGCCGTCCGGGCGTTGCTACCCGCCGCGGTTGGTGGTAAGCGCGGTCCGCTCGGTTTATCGGACGAGCAGCACTTGACCTTCGAGCGAAGCCGACGGATGATGCGGCACCTCCGCAGGACCTTTAGATAATCGCCGCGATCACGGCCCGCGGAGGTACCGGGCCCGATGCCGAGCTGCGGTAATACTCCGAGTTGGCCAACACTCTAGCGCAAGACCCGCGGCACCGAATCCACTCGTTTAGAGCCGTTTCCGTCGCCTCTAGCAAGGTTGCACGCCGAGTGCACGAGTCGAAGGTTGCTGACGTCATCTGGACCGCCCGCAGACCGCGGAATGACGTAATCGAACGTCACCGCAAATCGAATGGCGACGCCCTCGTTTACCTCGCCGTTGCGCGGGAACCGGTGCCCGCACAGAGCACAACGCCCGTTCTGTTTGAACAGGAGCAGGTCGCGCTACTCACACCGCGTCTTAGCGTCGCGGACTGGCTTCCGGCTCATTGCACGCTACCTCTTGTCGACACAGAAGCAATATGCTAGCATCGCCAAAGATATCGCTCGCTTGGTTCGCTACTCAATGCGGCCGGCGAGACCGCTTCCCCTTTCAGGAGGAGGACGTCATGTATATTTCTTTGCGTTTCGTTTTTGCGCTCGTCGCTGCCGTCGTCGTTGTCGGATGCAACTCGTCCGGCACTGCCGGTAGTATACCGGGATCCGCCACGGCCTCTCGTGTGTCGCCCGACACCGGAAATCGGCCTCCCGAAGTCTTTAATCAGGTTTTGCCCTATCCGTGTTACTCCACAACGTGCCCGACCGACTTCGAGGTCGGGTTTAAGGGAGACGTAACGGGCGATATCCCACCGAACGAGCCGCTCAACCCTCATGAAAACGCATTTTGTCCGCCGTCGAACTCGACGGCGTGTGCGCCGACTGCAACGTACGATCCGACGACCAATACGACGACGCTAGAATACTCCGGCCCTACGCTCTACCAAAATCGAACTGCAGGCAAGCCTGGCGTTCATTTCGGAATCGCGGCCGCGCAAAATTACTCGTCGATCAAATCGCTTGAGACGAACAGCTATTGGACTTATCCTTCGTCGCCCGCGGTGCAGATGCCGATCGTTAGCATTAATTCGAAACAGGCCGCAAAGAGCAAGAAATGGCAATACGCCGTGGTCTACGTTGCCGGAACGACCGCGCAGAGCGGTGGCAACGAATATGAAACCTGGAACGAGATTGCATACGTTCCGAAGGGCGG
>CAZMPP010000130.1:0-7725 GCA_964568035.1 uncultured bacterium | reverse complement strand
CGCACCGCAGCGGCACCGTCGGTGACGTGTTCGTCGGAGCCGGCGCGAGCGTCGAACGCGCGGCGCCGCTGCTGCGGATCGCGTAATGGCACGAGAACTCAACGCTTCGGGCATCCCGATCGATCCGGTCTACGATGCGGTCGAAGGCACAGCGCACGATCTTGGAGAGCCGGGGCGTTTTCCGTACGGCCGCGGCATTCGCGCCGACATGTATCGCGGACGCCTTTGGACGATGCGCCAGTACGCCGGATTTGGAACCGCCGCCGAATCAAACGCGCGATATCGTTATTTGCTCGATCGCGGGCAGACGGGGCTCTCGGTAGCCTTCGATCTTCCGACGCAGCTCGGTCTAGACTCCGACGCGCTGCCGGCCCGCGGCGAGGTCGGTAAGGTCGGCGTGGCTATCGACTGCGTGGCCGACATGGAGACGCTGCTCGACGGAGTCCCGTTGGATCAGGTTACGGTGTCGATGACGATCAATGCACCGGCGGCGATTCTGCTCGCGCTCCTGCTGGCCGTTGCGCGCCGGCGCGGCATTCCATTCGACAAGCTCGGCGGAACGGTGCAGAACGACGTGCTCAAAGAATACGCCGCGCGCGGCACCTACATCTATCCCCCCAAGCCGTCGATGCGCCTGGTAACCGACGTTATGTCGTATTGCGCAAAGGCGGTGCCGCAGTGGAATGCCATCTCGGTCTCCGGCTATCACATTCGCGAGGCCGGCTCGACCGCGGTTGAAGAGATCGCGTTCACGCTCTCCAACGCCAAGGCGTATCTGCAGGGGGCACGCGATGCCGGCATCGCGCTCGACGACGTAGCGCCGCGCGTTTCGTTCTTCTGGAACGCACACAACGATTTCTTCGAAGAGATCGCCAAGTTCCGCGCGGCTCGATACCTGTGGGCGCAGATCACGCGCGACGAGTTCGGCTGTAAAGATCCGCGCTCGCAGATGCTTCGCTTCCACACTCAGACGGGCGGTTCGACGTTGACCGCACAGGAACCCGACAACAACGTGGTACGCGTAGCGCTGCAGGCCCTGGCCGCCGTGCTGGGCGGGACGCAGTCGCTGCATACCAACGGCAAAGACGAAGCGCTGGCGCTTCCGACGGCCGAAAGCGCGAAGTTGGCGCTGCGCACGCAGCAGGTAATCGCGTACGAATCGGGGGTCGCCGATGTCGTGGATCCGATGGCCGGGTCCTACTACGTGGAAAGCCTTACCAACGAGCTCATCGCGCGCGCGCGCGCGATCATAGCCGAGGTCGACGCGCTGGGCGGGAGCATCGCGACGATCGAGAGCGGCTGGATGCAGGCACGCATTGCCGATTCGGCCTATGCCGCGCAGCAGGCGATCGAACGCGGCGAGCAGGTCGTGGTGGGCGTGAATCGCTTTGCCGAAGATACCGGCTCGACGTCCATCGCCTTGCAGCGCGTCGACGACCGCGTCGAGCGCGAGCAGGTCGAGCGTCTGGAAGCCTTTCGCGCGGCTCGCGATTCGGCCGTCGTCGAGCGCGAGCTGGCAAAACTCCGCACCGCGGCAGCCGGCAGCGAGAACCTCATGCCGTTATTCATCGATGCGGTCGATGCGGGCGCGACGCTGGGCGAGATTTGCAACGTGTTGCGCGAGGTCTTCGGCACCTATCGCGCGCGCGAGGTGGTAGCGTAAGGTGCAGATCGACCACGTCGCCATCGTCGTCAAAGATCTTGAAGCAACGCTCCGCCTGTATACGCAGACGCTGGGCTTTCGCGAGGTCTATCGCGAGATCGTCGCCGATCAAGGCATCGAGGCGGTTGGGCTGGAGGCCGGAGCCTCGTTCGTCGAGCTCATTCTGCCGCTCGACGAAACCTCACCGCTCGCCCGCTTCCGCGGCGAGGCCGCGACCAAGCTGCACCACACCGCCTATCGCGTCGCCGACATCGAAGCGTCACTGCGCGCCCTCGAAGCCAAGGGCGTGCGCTTGATCGACCGGCACGCGCGCCGGGGTGCGCACGGCAACCTCATTGCATTCCTCCACCCGAAGGCCACGGGCGGCGTTCTTATCGAACTCTGCCAGCCACATCCGCTCCGCTAAAACCAGGAAACCACTGAAGGAAATCTGACGGTCGCTTGATTTCAGGAAGGCTGGATCGGCGCCGGCGCGCGCTGTTTTGGTCGGCGATTGCCTCGGCCACTTTTCACGTAATCTTCTTGACGCTGCTCTTCTACGCCGCGGCACGCATCTTCGTACCGCAAGGCAGCAAAGAGGTCGTCTCCGAGACGCATCTTCTTACGGTGGAGAAGATTCGGCCCACGCCGGAGCCGGAGCACCATGCCCGCAAGGCGCGCCGGCAGAAGGCGCCGCCGGCGCGTACGCCACGATACGAGCTCGCCAAGACCGTCACGACGCCGGCAACGCCGCAGCCGCCGCGACCGCCGGTCGTTCACAGCACCCCCTCAAGTCTGGCTCGCGACGAGGCGGGCTACGCTAAGGAAGTTGCGCAGCTCAACCGGCAGAACGATCCACACTCCATTCCGACCATCGACCCGTCGGCGCGCGAATCGTCGAGCAAGAGCTATCAGTTTGCCATTCCTTCGTCGGCGCGCGGCGACGAGCACGGCAACGGCATCATTACGCCGACGCGCAGCTGGCGGGACGGAAACCTGGATTGCTACTACGGACGATACGAATACACGTACGGGGATGGCGCGATGGAGGAAGGCAATATCGCTTGGCCGTTCTGTTACGACCCCGACGACGATCCGTTCAAACTGCCGCCGCATCCGATCCCGTTTCCGCTCCCGCTGCCGGGCTTCAGACTTCCCGCTGACGCCGATCTTCCGCCGCTGGAGAAGACCGAATATCAGCGCTGGGCAGCGGCAAACAAGATTTCACCGCCGTAGCGGCGACTGCACGATACCATTGAGCACGAACTGCACCGCGAGCGCGGCGAGAATAATGCCGAGCAGGCGGCTGATGACGTGAATGCCGGTGGTGCCGATAACGCGCAGCAGCAGCGAAGAGCCGCGCATGCAGAGCCACGTAACAAAGAGCGCGAAGGCATAAGCCGCGGCCACGACGAGCAAGTCGAGCCGGTCGCCGTGCGAAAGATTGACCAGCAGCAGCACCGTGGCGATCGTCCCCGGTCCGGCGATCATTGGAATAGCCAGCGGAAAGACCGCCGGATTCTCGCCCTGCGCCGCTTCGCGCTCTTCCGCTTCGGTTTGCTTGGCGCCGGTCGGGCGCGCGAAGAGCATGTCGATGGCGATTAGGAAGAGCAGAATTCCGCCGGCAATGGTAAAGGCCGGCAGCGTGATGCCTAAATAGTCGAGGATCACGCGCCCAAGGGCGCCCATAAAGAGAATTACGACGGCACCTACGAGCACCGCCTGATCCACGATCGCGTTGCGGCGTTGCGGCGAAACGCGCGCCGTGGCGGCAATCGTCATCGGAATCATGCCGATCGGATCGATGATCGCAAATGCGGTCGCAAATGCAGTGGCGACAAAGCGTGGATCCACCATGGTGCGACGACAGGGTATCGCCAGATGAAGGCCAACGTCAAGTGCTCGATGGCGACGGGGTTTTTTGGGCGATGAAAGAGGCGGTTACCATCGAGGATTTCCGGATCGCGGCGCGGCGGCGGCTTCCTCGCGTGGTCTTCGATTATATTGACGGCGGCTCGGGCGCGGAAATCACGATGCGCGAAAACTGCGCGGCCTTCGAGCGCGTCACGTTCAGACCGCGCAACGCCGCGGCGGCTCCGGTCTGCAATCTCGGTACGACCGTGCTCGGTACGCCGATCGAGCTCCCGTTTTTGCTGGCCCCTGTCGGAAGCAGCCGCCTCTTCTATCCACGCGGCGAGTGCGTCGCCGCCGCGCAGGCGGGTACGGCGGGAACGATTTACACGCTCTCCACGCTCTCGGGATGCCGGCTCGAGGACGTGCGCGCCTCGTCAACCGGGCCGGTTTGGTATCAACTCTATCTCTTGGGCGGACGCGAAGCGGCAACCGATGCAATTCTGCGGGCGCGCGCGGCCGGTTTCTCGGCGCTGGTCGTGACGATCGACACCGCTGTGGCAGGCCAGCGCGAACGCGACATTCGTAACGGCGCGCGCGAACTCTCGAGCGGACGGTTTTGGCAGATGCTGCCGTATCTCTCGCAAATTCTCGCGCGACCGGGCTGGGCGTTCGGCGTCATGCGCGACGGCGGCAGGATGGAGTTTCCCAACGTCGTCATTCCCGGTCAAGGAACGATGCCGTACGAAGATATCGGCGCCGCTTTGGAGCGATCGACCGTGACGTGGGCCGACATGGGCTGGATTCGCGAGCTCTGGCAAGGGCCGATTATTATGAAAGGCGTGCTTACCGCCGACGACGCGCGGCGCTCGATCGATGCGGGCGCCGAGGCAATCGTCGTCTCGAATCACGGCGGCCGCCAACTCGACGGAGTCGCCGCCACGCTGCGCGCACTCTCCGAGGTCATCGAGGCAACGGCCGGCCGTGCCGAAGTGCTGCTCGACGGCGGCATCCGCCGCGGCAGCGACGTCGTCAAAGCGCTCTGTCTAGGCGCACGCGCCGTGCTGATTGGCCGCGCTTACGCCTACGCGCTGGGTGCGGCGGGCGGACCCGGCGTCGCACGCGCGATCGAAATTCTGCGCAGCGATATCGTTCGCTCTCTCAGATTGCTCGGCTGCCACGACGTACGCTCGCTTGACCGCTCTTACGTGGAGTTCTGAGAACGCAATCCGCCGAAGACACGTTGCTACACTAACCACTTACAACAAACCTAAATCTCGGAGGAGGCTCCCCAAGTGAGAAGATTGCTTTCCATCTTCCTATTAATCGCTTTTGCCGGCTGCAGCGGCGGCGCGGCGCCGTACTCAGGCGGCGTACCCAGCCCGCTCGCGCAGATTCGCGCGCATGGCGCCGACGCGCCACTCTTCCTCAAGGGCGTCAACTACGCGCCGAGCCCGGTGTGCAGCGGCCCGCTCGACAATCCGTTGGGCAACAAGAACTCGGCCGTCTGGAAGCGCGACCTTACGATTCTGCGTTCGCTCGGCGTAAACGCCATCAAAGTTTACAACGCCAATCCCAACGCCGAACCGATCGGCGACTTTCTGAGCCAGGCGTACAACGGTGGAAAGGATCCGATTTACGTCATCCTCTCCATCTTCTTCCCCACCCAAGCACCGTTGAATGCCGGTGCCGTAAACGATCTTTCCGGACAGTATCGCAAGCTCGCGCAGATCAATGGCGTTTACCCGGCCGTTATCGGAATGTCCATCAGCGCCGAGGTCAACGATGAAAACGTCCGCGACAATCCTTCGTGGTGGAGCGGCATGAGCAAGATCGCGCGTGCCGCCAAGGACGGTTTCAGGCTTTCCGGCCATAGCGAGAAGTTCATTACCACGACGATGGTGGACGACGGCTTCAAGACCGAGAAGCAAGGCGAAAAGAACAACTTCCCGGTCGACGTTTGGGGCGTCAACTTTTATCGCGGCGAGACGTTCGGCAGCGCCTTCTCGGACTATAAGAAGGTGTCGTCTAAACCCCTCATCGTCGCCGAATGGGGAACGCCGGCCTCGTATCATCCCAACGGCAACCCGGATAAAGCCGAAGAGTTTCCTGCGGGTAAGGTTCATCAACTGATGTCGTACGTCGGCGGTCTCGCGAAGGAGATCGGAGACAACTCGATTCAGAAGGGCGGAATCGCCATGGGCGGCTTTTACTTCGAGTACAGTGACGAGTGGTGGAAAGCCGGCGACAACTGTATTCAGCTGCCCAATCCCAACGCGCCGAACGCGAAGTTCCCAGGCGGGTTCGATGACGAAGCGTGGTTCGGTTTGAACAGCATCGCCGAGGGAAAACCCAACGTGCTTACGCAACGACCGACCTTTGACAAGCTCAAAGAGGTCTTCGGCCAACAGTAGCGCGTGAGCGTTGGAGCTTAACGTTCGTGGCCGCTTGCCGAAAAGCGGCATTGCGATCGTCGGAAGTCGCAGGCCGCCGCCGCAAGCGGCGGCCTTTGCCTTTGCGCTTGCGTACGGCGCGGGCGAACCGGTCATCGCCGGCCTCGCGCCGGGGATAGACGCCGCCGCGCACCGCGGCGCGTTGGCGGCCGGAACGCCGACGGTGGCCTTTGTCGGATATGGTTTTGGCGCAACCGATCCACCCGACCATGTAGAGCTGGAGGAAGCTATCGTGCGGGCGGGCGGCGCGGTTGCAACGCTGCTCGCACCGGGTACGCCGGTGTCGGCGCAATCGCGCATCGAGCGCGACCGGCTGCAAGCCGAACAGGCACGCGCCGTCGTCCTGGTCTGCTCGGAGACCGGCGGCGGAGCGCTCTTTACGATGCAGTTCGCTAAAGAGCTCGGCCGGGCGCGCTTTGCGGTTGTGCCGCCGGACAATTCCGCCGGCGATCCTGCTTGGGCCGGTAATCTTGCATGTCTTGCCGACGGCGCTCGGCCTCTCCGGTTCGATGTCGAAGCGGCGCTGGCGATCTTACGTTATCGAACGCAGCGTTAGATTATCGAAAGCGATGAAAGCGTGGCGGGAGCCCTGAAGGGCGCGGTTCTTGCGGGCCGCAACGGCGGTTCATCATGATGAAGAAATTGATGTTTTTGGCGGCCGCCGCCGCGCTTTTGACCGCCTGCGCCGGTTCGGCCGGTTTCGGCGCCGCGGGTCCCCCGACGACCGGGGCCGCCGGTTCGGGTATCGCGCCCGATCCCGTCAGACCCCATGCGAAGAGCGTCGTCGTGCTCATCATGGAGAACCGCGACTACGACCGCGTGATCGGCAACCGCGACGCACCGTACATTGATAACGTTCTGGTGCCGCAGTCGGCGCTGATGACCAACAGCCACGCCATCGGCCACCCGAGCCAGCCGAACTATCTGGCGCTTTTTTCCGGGTCGACGCAGGGCATTATCAACGACTCATGCCCGCATAACTTTAGCGGGGAGAATCTCGGCAACGAGCTGCTGACCGCGGGCATCTCCTTTGCCGGCTATACCGAAACGATGCCGTCGGACGGCTTCACCGGATGTTTGGCACATTTATACGCGCGCAAGCACAACCCGTGGGTCGACTTCACCAACGTGCCGTCATCCGCCAACCTCGTTTATGATGGTTTCCCAGCGTCGCCGCCGACGGTAATGTTCTTGGTTCCGAACCTCTGCCACGACATGCACAACTGCACCACCAGGGAAGGCGATCACTGGCTGCGCAATCATCTGTCGCCGATTTTACAGTACAACGCCGCTAACGACGGGCTGCTGGTGATCACCTGGGACGAGGCCGCGCCCGACGTCGACGGCAGCGATCGTATTCCCACGCTGTTGATCGGTCCGATGATACGGCCCGGTGAGTATACGCAGTACGTCAGCCACTACAACGTCCTTCGCACAATCGAAGAGATTTTCGAGGTACCGTGCGTCGCCAATGCTTGCGGTGCCCGGCCACTAGCCAGGATGTGGCGGAACGATTCGCCGATTATTTGATCGAGGTGACCTGTTGAATCGTCACCGGAGACGCGTCGTTGCCCCACGAGGAGCGAACGTAGGTGGCAACGGCGGCGATATCACCGGCGGAGAGTTGGCCTCTCCAGGAGGGCATGCCATTTCGGCCCTGCAAAATCGTCGTCAGCATCGGAACCGCGTTGTCGATGTTTACGTGCGGGTTACCAGCGAGTGCGGGTCCGATTCCTCCGGCTCCGCAGTCGTGGCTCCGTCGGCCTTCATCAGAGTATC
>CAZMPP010000129.1:0-7738 GCA_964568035.1 uncultured bacterium | reverse complement strand
GCGTTTTGTTGCCCCGCCCGCTGCACGCATCGAGAACTGCTTCGCCCGGTTGCGGCCCGAGCACGTCGACGGGCATCGCCGAGCTCTCCGACTGCGGCCACCATGCGCCGCCGCCCGCACTTTCGCTGGTGTGGCCGCGCTCGACCAGCAAAACGTCGCCGACGATCCCACTGCGGCGCGTTTCGACGCCTTGTCCCAGCAACTCGGTTTGCGCTTCTTCCGGCGTTCGCCGCAGCGTGTTAACGGCGATGGCACTTTGAGCCGGCTCGTCGACTGCCGCGCAGATGCTTTCGGTCTGCTCGCCAAACACGCTCCGCCATTGGCGCACGATCCACGTCGGTAAGGAGTATCGCGTTCCGAGATACTCGTCTGCATCGTCGAAGAGTTCCCGCACCGGAGGCGAGGGCTGCGCACGAAGCAGGCTACGCAATACGGCGTTGACCAAGTTTGCCAACCCGCGATGTCCGTACCGCTTGGCAAGGTTGACGAACTCGAAGACCGTCGCATGTTCGTCGGCACGCGTGAAGACGAGCTCGTAGACGGCAAGCCGCAGTATCTCGCGGATGACCGGCGGCAGCTGCTTTGCCTCGGCGAGGAACGGCTCCAAATACCAGTCGAGGCAGCGGCGCATCTTAATGGCGCCGTAGGCGAGCTCCGCGGCGAAGGCGCGATCGCGTTCGCTGCAGCCCGAGCGCCGCGCACGAAAATCAAAGGCGGCCTGCGCGCCGCGTTCGATCGCCGGCGAGCCGGGCACGGGAAAAACGTCGCGCACAACCTGCAGCGCAAGCTCGCGCGCGTTCATCGCAACCCCGAGCGCAAGCGCCGGTACTCGTCGCCGCTCATCTTTCCGCGGTTCGGTGCGACGAGCTCGTCGATCGCTGCCGTGCCGTCGGGCGCGACGTGGGCACGAAGCACCTTGACCGTCTCACCTTCGATTTCCGCACGCGCAGCCGGCTGCGGCGAATACGCGCGCACGTGGTCGACGATCCGCTGCGCCGGCCAGGTCCAGTCTATAACGAGATCCGCTTTCAGAATCGGCCGCGTCGGAATCGCTTCGCCCGTCTGCGGTCGAGCGGTCAGCACGCCTTGCGCCGCGAGATCGATCGCGCGGCCGAGTAGATCGGCGCCGAGCAGCGACAAACGGTCGTGCAGTTCGCCGTACGTTTCCCCGGGCGCGATAGCGGTGCGCTCGGCGAGCACGACGTCGCCCGTATCGAGCCCCGCGTCCATCAGCATGATGGAGACGCCGGTCTCCCTCTCACCACGCGCAATCGCGGTTTGGATCGGCGTCGCGCCGCGATATTTCGGCAGCAGCGACGGATGTACGTTGAGCGCCCCGAGACGTGGCAGCGCGAGCAGTTCTGCCGGGAGAATCCGTCCGTATGAAGCGAGCACCAAGAGATCCAAGCTCGCAGCGGCCATCTCGCCGGCAAACGCGCGCAGACGCAGCGGTTCGAAAACGTGCAGGCCTAGCTCGAGCGCAACGCTCTTGACCGGCGTGGGCTGCAACCGGTGGCCGCGTCCCGACGGCCGGTCGGGCTGCGTCACGACGCCCGCCAACTCCGTCTTGGCGGCAGCGACGCGCAAACTCGGCACGGCGAAGGCACTCGTCCCTAAGAAGAGCGCTCTCACGCTTCGGCCGTTTCTTTCTCCTCGTCAGTAGCGGCGTCGCGCAAGTTGGCAGCGCGGTCGATATAAAGCTTTCCGTCGAGGTGGTCGATCTCGTGCTGCAGGCATTGCGCCAACAAACCCTCACCCTCGACTCGGATCTTACGTCCGTGGCGATCCAAGCCGCTCACCGCAGCATACTTATAGCGCACGATGTCGCCGACCTTACCCGGCACCGAAAGGCAGCCCTCGCGCAGCTCTTCCTCTTCTTCGAGCTTTTCGAATTTCGGGTTTATCACGACCGCCGGCGGGTGCTCGTCGTCGTGAACGTCCATGACGAAGAGCCGCTTCGATACGTTGACCTGCGGCGCTGCCAAGCCGACGCCGGGCGCGGCATACATCGTCTCGAACATGTCGTCGATCAGCTGCTGAAAGAGCGGCTCGCCGATCTCCTTAGGATCGACTTTCTTGGCCACCTTGCGCAGCGTCGGATGGCCGTCGGCTAATATCTCACGGACGTAAGGCATCGCGGGCGGCTATTCTTCCTCGCAGCCGCCCGCTACTCTCTACGGCGCGGCAGGCTTACTTGTGGGTCCGGAAGGACGTCACTAAGAAGTGCGGCGTGCAGCCGGTGCCCCCGTCGTTCCAGAATACGCTGACGGACTGGTTGGGGCCGATGATGTAGCTCGGCGGCAGTGACGACGCGTAGTAGATCGGCTTCGAATAACCGGGTGTCGCGTGCGGCGTCGGTATTTGCGACTTGCTGATTCCAAAGAACGGCGACGTAAAGGTCGCCGACCCGTTCGCCTGTACCAAGTAAAAGTTGAACGAGTTGCTCGGCGGCAGCTGGCCTTTGGTCGAAACGTAGATATTACCGAGTGCGGCCGGTGCGCTCTTCGAGTTCGGAATCGGGTAGAGCACTTGGAGGTTATTCGCGCTCGGGGGCCCGCCGCAGTTGCTGCCCGTACCGGGCGGGGGGTTGTTCGTGAAGCCGTTGTTGCTATTGCATGCGGCCAAGAGCCCGGCGGCTATCAGCAGCATCAATGCGCCGTTTGACTTTTTCATACCGTAAACATCCTGTTCGCCGCCTCCGGAACCTGCCGGGGATCAATGTGAATATGCTTAGAGAATATACCCCGAGAGATCGGCATCGGCCACCACGTCGGCCAACCGTTCGCGCACGTAGGCCCCGTCGACCACGGTCGTGCCGGCCACTTCGGGTGCCGCAAAGCTAACGTCCTCCAGCACGCGCTCTAAGACCGTATGCAGGCGGCGCGCGCCGATGTTCTCGGTTCGCTCGTTGACGCTCATCGCAAAGGTCGCCAGTTGGTCGATGGCGTCCTCGCGAAACTCGAGCGTAACGCCGTCGGCAGCAAGCAACGCTTTGTATTGCTCGACCAAAGCGTTCTTCGGCTGAGTCAGGATGGTTTTGAAATCCTCGGCGGTCAGCGAATCGAGCTCGACGCGAATCGGCAGACGGCCTTGGAGTTCCGGTATGAGGTCGGACGGCTTGCTGATATGGAACGCGCCGGCGGCAATAAAGAGAATGTGGTCGGTCTTGATCGTTCCGTGCTTGGTGTTGACCGTCGAACCTTCGACGATCGGCAGAATGTCGCGTTGAACGCCTTCACGCGACACGTCGGGACCGCCGCGCTGAGACGACCCGGCGACCTTGTCGATCTCGTCGATGAAGATGATCCCGTCCTCGCCGGCTCGGCGCAGCGCCTCACGCTTGACCGCATCGGTGTCGATGAGCTTGGCGGCCTCTTCCTGTTCGAAGATTTTCAGCGCCTCGGCAACGGTGACGCGCTTTCGCGTCCGGCGCTTGGGAAGAATGCCGCCGAGCATCTCTCCTAAATCGCCGCCTTGATCGCCGCCCGCTCCGCCGATTACGCCGATCGGCAGGCTGGGGGTCTCTTCCACCTCGATCTCGATGAGGCGCACGTCGTAAAAGCCCCGTTCGATTTCGCCGCGCGTTTGGTCGCGCACGCGCTGCGCGTCGGGCGAGACCGCCGCCGACGGTCCGGGATTCGGCTGCTGTTGACCGGCGAAGTTGTTACCAAAAATTGAGCCCAGCGCTTGACCGAACGCATTGCTCTGCCCCTGCGCCGAAGGCGGGCGCGTCTCCGGATGCAGCGCGTCGATGACGCGTTCGACGGCGTGGCGCTGGGCCAGATCGCGAACCTCGGTGCGCCGCTCGTCGGTCACCGTGCGAATCGACGCTTCGACGAGATCGCGCACCATCGACTCAACGTCGCGCCCCACGTAGCCGACCTCGGTATATTTGGTCGCTTCCACTTTGACGAACGGCGCGCCAACCAGCGCCGCTAGTCGCCGTGCAATCTCGGTCTTGCCGACGCCGGTGGGTCCGATCATCAAAATGTTTTTGGGAGTGATTTCGTCGCGCAGATCCTCGCGCGCTCGCGCTCGCCGATAGCGATTGCGCAGCGCGATGGCCACGGCGCGTTTGGCTTTGCCCTGCCCGACGATGTATTTGTCGAGCTCCTCAACGATTTGACGGGGCGTTAACTTCGTCGGATCCAGATCGATTGCCGGCAGGCTCGTCACGGAAGGCTCTCCACGGTAATGTCGGTGTTGGTATAAATGCAGATATCCGCCGCGATCTCCAAGCCTTTGCGCGCGATTTCGTCGGCGCCCAGCGCCGTGTTGCCCAGCAACGCCGTCGCCGCGGCCTGTGCGTAGGGGCCGCCGCTCCCGATTGCCGCGACGCCTTCGTCGGGCTCGATGACGTCGCCGGTACCGGAGAGCACGAAGAGATGGTCGGGATTGCCGACGATCATCAACGCTTCCAATCGGCGCAGAACGCGATCTTGGCGCCAGTCCTTGGCCAGCTCGACGGCAGCCCGGCGCAGATCCTTGAACTCCGCGAACTTTGCTTCGAACTTCTCCAGCAGCGTGATGCCGTCGGCCGCCGACCCGGCAAAACCCGCCAGTACGCGGCCCCCACTGATCTTGCGAACCTTGCGCGCTCCGTGTTTGACGACCGTCTGGCCGAGCGTTACTTGACCGTCTCCGGCAATTGCCAGACGGCCGTCGCGGCGTACCGCGAGAATCGTAGTCGAACGAATCTTCATTCCTAGCTACCCTACCCGGCGGGTGAAACGAGGGTTTCAGCAACCAGGGCGTCGATCGCCGACAGGGCGCGCTGCGCCATAATTTGCCGCCGCTCGCGCTTGCCAGCCCCTTCGGGCGGAACGAACGGCGCCCACGTGACGTTAGACGGCTGAAAATCCGGCGTCGCGCGGTTCTGCAAGTGCGCGACCACGGCACCGAACGCGGTTTCGCGGGGAAACTCGATCGGAGTCAGGTCGAGAATTTCCCGGGAAGCGTGGATTCCCGTCATCGCACCGCAGGCCGCCGCCTCGACGTAACCTTCCGAGCCGGTGATCTGGCCGGCAAAATAAATAGCCGCCGAACCACGCAGCTTCAGGCGCGCGTCCAGCAGGCGAGGTGAATCGATGAACGTGTTGCGATGCATCACGCCCAGCCGCAGCCATTCGGCGCCTTCAAGTCCGGGAAGCTTGCCGAGGGCCTCTCGCTGTGCGGGCCACGCCAATCGCGTTTGAAAGCCGACCAGGTTATAGGCGGTCCCTTCAACGTTCTCTTTGCGGAGTTGAACGACCGCGTGGGGCGTTCGGCCCGTGCGCGGGTCGCGCAAACCGACCGGTTTGAGCGGACCGAAGCGCAGAGCGTCCTCACCGCGGTCGGCCATTACTTCGACCGGCAAGCATCCCTCGAAGAAGCGCGTCTCCTCGAACTCTTTGGCTGGATAGCGCTCGAGCGTGCGCAGGTCGTGCAGCAGTTGAGCGTACTGCTCCCGGTCGAGTGGAATGTTGAGGTAGTCGTCGCCATCGCCTTTGTCGTAACGCGACTTGCGATACATCTTCGACTCGTCGATCGACTCGGCTGCGACGATCGGCGATGCGGCGTCATAATAGTGGAGCCGCCCGGCTTGGGGTTGCGCGCTCGCAAGCAGCGCATCGAGATCGGCCAGAAAGTCATCGCTCGGCAGCGGTCCGCAGGCAACGACGACCGGCCGGTCGCGCGGGATCGTCCGTACCTCTTCGCGCCGCAGCGTAATGCGCGGCTCGCTCGAAATGCGCGCTTCTACCAGTTGCGAAAACCGCACCCGGTCGACGGCCAGGGCCGACCCAGCCGGCACCGCGGTTTCGCGCGCACACGCAACGATCAGCGATCCGACGCGCGTGAGCTCCTCCTTGAGCAGGCCGACGGCATTCTCCAGCGCCGCGCCGCGCAACGAGTTGCTGCACACCAGCTCGGCCAGCGTACCGGTGCTATGCGCGGGTCCGCTGCGTCCCGGGCGCATCTCGAAAAGGTCGACATCGACGCCGTTGCGCGCGGCTTGCCAGGCCGCTTCGCATCCAGCGAGTCCGCCGCCAATAACCGTTAGGATGACACTGCCAGCGGCGCGAGCGAGGAGACGTCGTGGGCGCGGTCACCGGCGCACTCAAGCGTGGTCGTGCCGCGGCGCGTTTTGGCGACCACGTGCGAGCCGCAAACCGGACAGCGCTGCGGTATGACCAGATCCCACGAGAGAAAGTCGCACTTGGGGTAGTTGGCGCAGCCATAGAACGTCCGCCCCTTCTTCGATTTGCGCTCCACCACCGAGCCGCCGCATTTGGGGCAGGCGGCGCCGGTATCCTTGACGATCGGCTTGGTGGTTTTGCACTCGGGGTAACCGCTGCACGAAATGAACTTACCAAAACGCCCATTCTTGATCACCATCGGGCGGCCGCAGTTGGGGCAAATCTCGTCGGTGGGCTCGTCGCGGATCTCCAGACGCGGCAGATGCTTCTCGGCGGCTTGCAACTCGCTCTCGAATGGCCCATAAAAACGGCGCAGTAGTTCGATCCAATCTTCGTGACCCTCGGCAACCCGGTCGAGATCGCCCTCCATCCGGGCCGTAAAGTCGAGATTGACGATCTTCGGGAAGTGATCGACGAGCAGGTCGTTGACCGCAAAGCCGATCTCAGTCGGGGTGAACCGCCGCTCTTGCTGCGTGACGTAGCCACGCGCCTGAATCGTCTCGACGATCGCCGAGTAGGTCGACGGGCGGCCGATGCCTTTATCTTCCAAGGCTTTGACGAGCGCAGCCTCGCTGTATCTCGGCGGCGGCTCGGTAAAGTGCTGTTTGGGCTCGAGGCTCAGCAAATCGAGCGCTTCGCCCTCGTTTAATTCCGGGAGCCGCACGCGGCCTTTGCCGGCGGCATCTTCATCCTTGCTCTCGTCGTAGATGCGGGTGAATCCGGGAAACCGCATGACCGTCCCGGTCGCGCGGAAGCCATAATCTTTAGCCGAGACATCGACGACCGTCTGATCGAGCAACGCCGGCGACATCTGCGAGGCGACGAAGCGCTCCCAGATCAGCGTATAAAGACGAAGCTCCTCGCGTTTGAGCGCTCCGGCGACGCTCTCGGGCGTACGCAGGACGGAAGTCGGCCGAATGGCTTCGTGGGCGTCTTGCGCGCCTTCTTTGACGCGGTGGCGGACACCGCCGTGGAACGCCTCGCCGTAGGTTTGGACGATGAAATCGCGCGCCGCATCCCGCGCCTGCTCGCTGAGTCGCGTCGAATCGGTGCGCATGTAGGTGATGAGCCCGACGGTGCCCTCACGACCGCCTAGGTCGATTCCCTCGTACAGCGCTTGCGCCACCTGCATCGCCCGGCGCACCCGCATTTTGAGTTTCCTTGAAGCTTCTTGCTGCAGTGTCGAGGTCGTAAATGGCGCTGGGGCGTTGCGCCGCACCTCGCGCTTCTTGACCGACGCGACGCGATACTCGGCTCCGTCGAGAGCGGCGGTAATCTCGTCGACTTGCGCCTGGCTTACGACCTCCAGCTTTTCGCCGCGGTGCGAAACGAGGTCGGCTCCAAAGCGCGCCGCGGGATCGGCGGCGCCGGCGAGCTGAGCCGTAATGCTCCAATACTCTTTAGGAACGAAGGCAAGAATCTCGCGCTCGCGGTCGACGATGAGTTTGACCGCCACCGATTGCACGCGCCCGGCCGAAAGGCCGCCGCGAACCTTGGCCCAGAGCAGCGGCGATATCTTGTAACCGACCAACCGGTCGAGAATTCGACGCGCCTGCTGCGCG
>CAZMPP010000128.1:6182-7747 GCA_964568035.1 uncultured bacterium | reverse complement strand
CCACCCGAATCGAGGAGCCGTACGTGAAGGCGACGATTATCTCGCCGCCGGATTACGTGGGCGCCATCCTGGAAATCACCCAGAACCGGCGCGGCACGCTCGCCAACATGGAGTACCTGCACGACGGACGCGTGATCATGACCTACGAGATGCCGCTGGTCGAGGTGATCGTGGATTTCTTCGACACGCTCAAGTCGCGCACGAAGGGGTACGCTTCGCTGGACTATGAGGTCGTCGGATATCGCGAGGGACAGCTGGCCAAGCTCGAGATCATGCTCAACGGCGAACCGATCGACGCGCTCTCGTTTATCGTTGCACGCGACAAGGCGGCGGCACGAGGGCGGGCCCTTGCGGAAAAGCTCAAGGAACTGATTCCCCGACAGATGTTCGAAGTGCCGATTCAGGCGGCGATCGGCGGAAAGATCGTGGCGCGCGAAACCGTCAGCGCCATGCGAAAAAACGTTTTGTCGAAGTGCTATGGCGGCGACATCACCCGCAAGCGCAAGTTGCTGGAGAAGCAGAAGGTAGGCAAGGAGCGCATGAAGCGCGTCGGGCGAGTCGAGCTTCCTCAGGAAGCCTTTATGGCCGTCCTAAAGTTGGGCTCCGAGTGAGAACGTACGTCGCCACGCACAATCCCGGAAAGCTGCGCGAAATCAAAGCGCTCTTTGCCGGCTCGCCGATCGCGCCGCTCTACACCCGCAAATACGGCGAGGTGATCGAGAGTGCCGATTCGTATGAAGGCAACGCGCTGCTCAAAGCGCAGGCATTGATGGCAACGTTGAGCGATCGCAAGCTCTCGGGACGCGTGCTCGCCGACGATAGCGGCTTGGAGATCGACGCGCTCAGCGGCGGTCCCGGCATTTACTCGGCCCGGTACGGCGGCCCGGACCTGTCGTGGCCGGAGCGCCGCGCCGCACTGCTCGGCGATTTACGCGGCGTGCCCCCCTATCGCCGGACCGCGCGCTTCGTCAGCGTGCTCGTCTTGTTGGAACCGGATCGCGAGCCGTTGATGGCGATGGGACGCGTCAACGGTTATATCTTAGAGTCCGAGCACGGGGCGGGCGGTTTCGGCTATGATCCGATCTTCTTGTACCCGCCGGCCGGGGTGAGCTTCGCGTCGCTTTCGGAGAAGGAGAAGAACGCGGTCAGCCACCGCCGGCGTGCCGCCGACGTGCTGCTGGCCATGCTGCGCGAGCGTGGCTGAGACTACCGTCGATCGCGCAACGGTCGACGAGGTACGCGCAATGGTGCGGCGCCGTGGCTTCGACGAGGCCGGGATGCGACTAGCTCTCGAATTTGCCGACCGGGGAACGGCGTGGGTCGCGCGCGATGCCGGCGAGGTGGTTGGGAATGCGATTACCCGCGCGGTCGAAGACGAACGGTATTTGGGCGACTGCTTCGTCGAGCCGTCGTATCGAGGGCAAGGCGTCGGCGGACGGCTATTGGAGGCGGCGTTGGGCGAAGCGGAAGGCGCTGCGCGCTTGGGATTGCTCGATTCGCAGGATTCGGCAGCGGCGGCCTTGGCATTGCGCCGCGGTTTGGCGCCGCGCGAAACGGTGCTGCGT
>CAZMPP010000128.1:0-6172 GCA_964568035.1 uncultured bacterium | reverse complement strand
GAGCGATTCCGAAAGAAGAAGAGCTAGCGCGAATGGCGGCCGGCTCGTATACGTTTGCCGTCGATGAGATTGATCCGTCGACGCACGGTTTCGCGCTCGATTCGCTGGACCGAAAAGTGCGCGGCGCGGCAAGGGAGTCCGATCACCTCTGGCTTGCGCGGCATACGTCCGGCTTAGCGTTCTTGCTCAACGGCGAGTTTGTCGCGTATGCATATCTCTGGCCTGAGGGTCGCATCGGTCCGGTCGCCGCGGCCTCGGCGGCCTACCTCGTGCAGATCTTTGCCTACACGCTCGTCACGCTGCAGCGGCGCCACTTGGCGTCGTGGTGCACGGCGCTCGTGCCTGGCTCGAATCTCCGGATTGCGCGAACCTGCTTGCGCGCGGGCTTGCGGATCGAGGAATCGCTTCTGCTTGCATCGGACGCAAATATTGCCGACTTGTCAACGTACATCGGTTACCACCGTTTGTTGTTCTAAGCAGCTGTGCTCAAGGTCACCCTAAGCCTGTCTAAGGGTGAAGTTTAGGAGGCGCAAATTCAGTGTGCAATTTAGGTGGCACAGAGCATTGCGATGGTAAAATACATGAAGTGGTGCGCAAGATGTAAGTTGAGCCTCCCAATGTCCGCCTTCGCTGCCTCCACGAACCGTAAGCGCGGTGGGAGCTACTCCCGCGCATGTCAGAACGCCTACTCAAAGGAACATTATCGCCGAAATGCTAGTGCCCATAAGAAGCGCCGTAGCGTGAACCGTCTTGGGTACATTTCAACGAATCAGCGCTGGATGGTGGAGTATCTGCAGGGCAAAGGCTGCGTCGATTGTGGTGAAATGGATCCGATCGTTCTGGAATTTGATCATGTGAGTGGGACTAAGGTCGACGACATAGGGAACATGATACGGCGGGGCTGGGGACGGCACAGGATCGTTGCCGAGGTCGCGAAATGTGTCATTCGCTGCGCGAATTGTCACCGTCGCAAGACGGCGTATCAGTTCGGATGGTGGCGTGTAAAAAACGGGGCGTAGCTCAGCTTGGTAGAGCGCCCGCTTTGGGAGCGGGAGGATCGCAGGTTCAAGTCCTGTCGCCCCGACCACTTAGGCGCCCGTGGTCTAACGGGATAAGGCACGAGTCTTCTAAACTCGAAGATGGGGGTTCGAGTCCCTCCGGGCGCAAAAACTTGTGGTACAATGCCGCTTTGTGGTGACTGTAGCTCAGTTGGTTAGAGCGCCTGACTGTGACTTAGGAGGCCGCCGGTTCGACCCCGGTCAGTCACCCCAAGACCCCCTTCGGAGGACGTCGAAGCGCGATTGCGTAGAAGTGTGGCGGCCGACGAAGCAGGCGCCTTTAGCTCAGTCGGTAGAGCAGCGGCCTTTTAAGCCGTTGGTCCCGGGTTCGAGTCCCGGAGGGCGCAAAACGCACCGCTAGCTCAATGGTAGAGCAGGTGACTCTTAATCACTTGGTTCGGGGTTCGAGTCCCTGGCGGTGCAGATCGTAGCAAGCCCGGTAGCATAAAAGCTACCGGGCTTTTTTGCGCTACGCGTGATGCGGCGTCCCAAGATAAGGAAAGACTTCGAGGGTATCGGTGTGCGGCTTCAACCCAGTCGGCGGGATCTCGCCTTTTGAGAGAAACGCCAGGCGGTGGTTGATGACGTCGTCGGTGAAGACGCGCCCGTTCGGATATTTCGCCGGCTTCGACGGGTCGTAGTGCAGCATGTCGGGGAGAAGGCCGTCCGCCTCGATCGCGGCGATCGCTTCTTCGCGGGTATAGTCGCCCGTATGTCCCATGAGGTGGACGAACAGATCGGTCCATCTCGCCAGGTCGCTCACCGGCTCGCTAGCGTTGTATTCCAGCTTCGTGTCGTCGGTGTTGAAGAAGCTGCTGACCGACGGATGCCCCGCGCGATCGACGTGTAAGAGGATCCCGTCTTTACCCCGCACGCTGCAACGTCCCCAGATGTGGATATCGGGATTGGCGCCGAGTTCGCTGGTCGGCAACTCCAGCACCATTGAGAAAATGTTGGCTTGCGTGTTCGAATCGACGCCGCTCCACGGCGACTTAACGCCTTTGTGAAGATCGGTGAAGTTCTTCTTACCGCTGGTATCGTACAGATTCTTAATCCCATCGTAGTCGAAGAAGAACGCATCGCTGCGAGCGCCGGCAAAGAACGTGTACGGACCGGACTTCGCGATGGTTGGCTCCGAACCGAACGAGACCGGAACGTCAGAGAAGATCTCCGTTCCCACGGCCTCGATCGAGCGTGCGTCGTCACCGGTGGCCATAAAAACGCTCACCGTTTGCTTGCCATCTTGCGGTTTGGAGAACACATAGCTAAACGCAATGTCGTTCAAACGGTCGCCGTCGTTGTCGATGGCGAGCCGGTAAATAGCATCGGGGTGAAGCGCATCGGCATTCGGGTTGGCATTGAGGATCAACACCGTCCTCTGTGCGTCTGCAGGGGACGGGAACGCATAGAGGTCGCACAAATCGAGTCTTTGATCGCCAAGAGGCGGGCCCAGGCTAAGACCGGTAAAATGATTCGACATCGCTTAGCTCCTTGCGGCAATTGTGATTAGTGTGATTAGGGTAGATGGGGCCAATGTTCCGTCGAACGTCGGAAGCCTGCACGGCGGGCGGCACAAACTTCTGTAAGCCTGAGTCCCTAGGCAATCTCCCCACGCTCGCGGGGCATTTCCTTAACGTTGCGCGACGGGCGTCCGCGAGTTAACCTGCCGGAACCGCTCGCTGGTACACGTATGAGAGCCCGCCTAATAAGGCGAACCTTGAGCGGATGGTCGGCAAACTCCGTGCCACCCGGCGCCGCTTCGGCTACAGACTCGAACCATGCCGCTCGTAGATCCCAACGCGTCTTTTGACGTCGCCGCTCGCCATTTGTTCCGACACCTCGGCGACGCAAGACAGCTGAGCCGAAATCCGCTCGTCCGCCGTTTTTTCGGAGCCGACGGAGCCGAACGATTCTCGCAAGCCAAGGTGCGCGCCGCGGTGACCTTGGTGCGCGAACTGGTCGTTCGCGCCGCGGAGCGTTACTGGGGTTGCGCGCCGGAAGCATCGGCTTCCAAAGAAGCGGCCTACCGCCGGCACACGATCGTAATGGCGCACTGCCTCGAAGGCCGGCCGCTGGGCGAGGTGGCCGCACAGCTTGGAATTTCGATGCGCCAGTGTTACCGCGAGCGCAACGATGCGATGCACCGCATCGCCGAATACGTCGCAAACTATGAGGAGCGCCCAGCGGTGGACGTGCGCCCGATTCTCGATGCGTTTCAAATGCGAATGGATCGCGCGGCATGCCGCGCCGACGTGGGCGATCTCGATCAAGCGCTGCGCGACTACGACGACATCGTCGCTGCCGACCCGGCTCGGGAGCACAAGATCGAGGCGCTGTGCAAGCGCGCCGAAGCGTTGCTCGAGTGTGGTGACGTTGAAGCCTCTGAGGCGGCGATAGCGCGCGCCAGAGATCTCGTACTCACCGGTATCCTCGCGCCGGACGCGGCCGCGGAAACGCGACTCCACTTAATCGAATCAAAGCTGTGCTGGTCGACGGGCAGATTCGACGAAGACGCGCGCGCTTTGGAAAGCTCCCTCCGCTCGATCGAGCCGCTCCTGCGCGGCGCCGACGACCGAGTAAAGGAACTGCATGCCGAGATTCTGTTGGAGTTCTGCGATCGTTACCGGACGCGTGGCGAGTTTGCGCGCGCTCACGAACGCCTCTTAGGAGTGGAAGCGGCGCTCGCTTCGGTTCGCGTTCCCACGCCCAAACGCAGATTCGACGCTATGATGGAGTCGTGGTCCCTCGGGGCCAAGCACGTGCAGTTCGAGGGAGCGGCAACGAAGCGCCTTAGCCGCTACGAATCGCTGTTGGAGCTCGCCGCTCTCGCGCGCTCGTTCACGTCTCCAAAGCGCTCCGTTCGTCTCGCCGAGGCGTTTATGCAGTACCACGCCGATGCGGGGGATCAGGTTAGCGCATGGGAGTGGGCGCGGCGCGCCGTGCAAATAGCCCAGGAAGTCGCAGATCGCCATCTGCTCGCCGACCTTCAGCTCGTTCTCGCCGATTGGATTTCCGTCACGCCGCAATGGCTCCAAGCTGCCCGGCTTTTACAAGCCGCGGACGGCAACTTCCCGAAGGGCGGCCCCGATTGGATTTTACTGCGGGGTTTGCAGGCGGAGTATGCGTTGCAGACCCAGCGGTACGGCGAAGCGATCGCACTCGCGACCGAGGTTGAACGGGCGACTGAACGTATGGGCAACGTGCGGTTTCAGGCGGCAGCGCGTACCACCATCGCGTTGGCGGCGCACGCGCTCGGGAAACGCCGGGAAGCCAACGAGCAGCTGCACTCGGCTCTCGAAGTCATCGACGACTACGGGACGCCATGGACGCGCTTGAGCGCCTACCGCGCCGCGGCGACGATTACCGGCGATCGGCGGCATCGGCGTCGGGTGCAAGAGATCGGGCGCAGCCTAAGAGTCTAGCGGCAACCACTCTTCGCCAAGATTGCGACTTTCCGCCAAGCACCACAGGGCACGCGTTTCCAGAACCCAAGATGGCGGGCAATCACGTTCGCCTCTCTCGGGGCAAGGAGGTTTCTAACTTATGCGCGCGCTTCGATGCACTGCCGCCGCGGTCGTTACCGGTCTGGCAGTTTCCCTCGTTCTAGCCGGCTGTTCCGCCGGCGGCCCGGGCACGGTGCCGAGTGCGCCTGCGGGCTCGCAAGCATTTACACCTTATCGCCCGGCTGCGCCGGCAGCCAAAGCGGGGAAAGGCGTTTATGTCGTGACGGGTACGCCGAGCGGGCAGTACGTTATCAACGAGTACCCGTTAAACGATACCAACAACAGCGCTCCGCTCTGCTCGATCAATGCCGGTACGAGCATTTTCCCCGGCGATCTCGCTGCTGACAAGCAGGGCAACCTCTGGGTGCCAACGATCGCGACACCGAGTATCAGCTCGGTTTGGGAAGTGGTCCAGTACGCTCCAAGCTGCGGGGCACAGAAGACCGCGCTGCTTGAAAGCAATATTGGTCAGCCCGGTGCCGTTGCCATCGACAAGGGAACCGTGTACGTTGCTAACGAGATTAACCCACGCTTCGGTCCGGGAAACGTCGCGGTGTTTCCGCCCGGATATACTACGCCGAAGCGCGTGCTCACCAGTCCGCTGATCGGCGCCTTCGTTCTTGCGATCGCCATCAACGGATCGGGCGACGTCTTCATTACCTACGACAACGCGAGCTTCCATACGGAAGTTCTCGAGTTCGCAAAAGGAAAGGGCTCGGGAACGGCAGTGAACGTTTCGGGGTACTCGGTAATTACCGGGATCACGTTTGATAAGCATCAGAACATGATCCTCACCGACTACTCGCTGGCGCAAGATGAAGTATACGCGCCGCCATACTCGGGCGCGCCGACTGCGACGATACCGCTCGTAACCGGCTCTAACCCGCTCTTTTCTAAACTCAACAAGCGCGACAACACGATGTACGTTACCGGCACCACTGGTCTGAACGTCTACTCGTACCCGAGCGGCACGTTCCAGTATGCCATAACCAATCAGATGGGCAAGGGCGGTGCCGGAGGTATCGCAATCGATCCCGCTCCGCACCTATAAGCGCACGCAAGGGGAGTATGCGGCCGAACGTCACTGCGCCCGGCCGCCCTCCTTGCGCCGGCCGTGGAGCGAAATGCCGTCAGATACTCTTCGACCGCCCCATTGAGCGATTCGGCGGCAGGCAACGCGGCGGCAACGCTATCTCTCTGACCCAGATCGAGGGCGCCCCGAGGCCGATGTAGGCGCCCTTTCCAAAAACGTAGGGTTTCAGATGCGGCTCCGCGAGGGTCTTGGGACCATTGGCATTCCCCGAGCGCCCCATACTAAACGTCCGGCGCGGCCGCTCGGATTAAGCCCTAGGCCGCTCCCTCGCGAGCGCCAGTCGGTTCCCGGCTGGTCCACGCTCGCGCGGAGCCGGCGACGGTGCAATACAGTCAGCCCGATCGCGATGCATTGCGCAAACGTGCCGCGTGACGCGGTCGATGCGCCACGTCGTGCCGTTTGAAGTCACGTACTGGTAGCGTAGGAAGACCTGAAAGATTGCCGCCGCGACCAGCGCCAGGACGACCACCTCGACCCAATGCAGCGAAAAACCCACGTCATTACGCGCGTTCACTGCA
>CAZMPP010000127.1:0-7757 GCA_964568035.1 uncultured bacterium | reverse complement strand
CCGAGGAAGAATGGGCGGCCTACGCGCCAACGGTACTTCCGACGGAAGCCGACGAAACAAAACTCAAAGACTACTTTAAAGATCCGAACTGGATCGCACCCAAAGGAAACATGGCTTAATGAGCACGACGGTTAACGGCGCGACGCAGCAGACGCCCTTCGGTCGCGAGGCACGCGCATTCGAGGGCAAGCGAGTCATCAATTACAGCAAAGACGGCCACGTCGGATTCATCGAGATGGACGATCCGCCGGCCAACACGTACACCCACGAAATGATGCGCCAGCTCGACGACGCGATTCTCGACGCACGCTTCGACTCCGACGTCGAAGTCATCGTGCTGATCGGCAAGGGTGAGAAGTTCTTCTCCGCCGGCGCGAACATCGGGATGCTCAATCAGGTGACGCCGGAGTTTAAATACATGTTCTGTCTCCACGCCAACGAGACGCTTTCGCGGCTCGAGCAGACGCCCAAGCTGGTGATCGCAGCGCTCAACGGACACTGCGTCGGCGGCGGACTGGAGATCGCCATGGCCGCCGACCTGCGCATCGCGCGCAAGGATGCCGGCAAGATCGGCCTTCCCGAAGTTGCGCTCGGGGTGTTGCCGGGAACCGGCGGAACGCAGCGCCTGGCGCGATTGGTCGGCAAGTCGCGCGCCATCGAAATGATGGCCACCGGCAAGACGGTCAGCTTCGAACAAGCTCTCGACTGGGGCATGCTCAACGACCTCTACGAGGGCAGCGCCGACGAGTTCCGCGAGCAGATCACCGAGTACGCCAAACAGTTCTGCACGCCCAACAAGGCGCCGATGGCCGTCGGGCACATCAAGCGCAGCGTCCAGACCGGCGCGGAACTGCCGCTGCAAGATGCGCTCGCGCTCGAACGCGAGCTGCAATCGCTCCTCTTCAAGAGCGAGGACGCAAAAGAAGGCCTGGCGGCGTACAACGAAAAGCGCGTGGCCCGTTTCAAGAATAAGTAACGATCGCAGAAATACGAGCGGCGTTCGACGGTTCGCTTCTAGGTCACGGTGATGACGATCTTGCCGTTGACGCCGCTCTTACTCCGTTCCAGCGCGGCGAGCGCCTCGCCGAGCGGGTATTCTGCCGCGATATTCACGCGGAGCCGTTGCTGTTCGACCATCTCGGCGAGCGTTCGCAGACCGGCATGCGACCAGCGCGGCGAATCCGCGACGTACAAGTTCTCGGCCGTAATCTGACGCTGCGAAAACCAGTTCTCGTCCGCGGCGCCGATGGTGGAGACGATTTTACCCTGCGGCCGTAAAAGAGGTGCCATGGCCTTGATGGCATCCTCGTCGTCAACGAGATCGAGAATGGCGTCGACGCCGTCGGGATGCGCCCTCTGTACTGCTCCAGCGACGTCGCCCGCGTCGTAGGCGACGAACTCGTCCACACCCAGCGTACGCGCCGCTTCGGCGTTGGCCGAGCGGGCCGTGCCGATGATGTGTGCGCCGCGATCGCGCGCAATCTGTACGGCGAAGCTGCCCACGCCGCCCGTCGCGCCAAGCACGAGGAGCGTCGTTCCCGCGCTTGCGCCGAGCGAATCGAGCGCCGCCAGCGCGGTCAAACCGGCAGTGGGTAATGCTGCGGCGTCGGCGTCGCCGACGTCGTCGGGAATTTTGGCGAATGGCCCCAGGCGGTCGTCTTCGCTGACGAGCGTATATTCGGCGTACGACCCGTGCGCACGCGCGATGCCGAAGATGCGCTCGCCCTCGCGATACTTGGTGACGTTCTCGCCAAGTTTGCTCACGACTCCGGCGAAATCGCGGCCCATCACAAACGGTAACGCCATGTCGCCTCGGTCGCGCGCTTTCCAATCGATTGGATTGACGCCGGCGGCGGTAATTCGAACGAGAATTTCTGCGGCCGCGGGTGCCGGCAGCTCGATTTCTTTAAACGATCCCGGCTCGCCGCGGTGTTCGACGACGAATGCCTTCATGCAGCGTGCTCCTCTCAACAACGGCACCAGGGGTCACCCGAAGTGGCGGCATATAGACTCCCTAATGAAAAGCTCCTGCGAACGGTGCGCTCGCCCGTTGGGCGACGCGGCCGACGCGCGCGCCTGTTCCTACGATTGTACGTTCTGTTTGGAATGCACCCAGAGCCTTAACGGCCGCTGCCCGAACTGCGGCGGCGAACTGCTGCCGCGTTCCGGAGCCGCTTAACGATGGTTACGTCGTTTATCCTGATGAAGGTCGAGCGGCCGCGCCTGCGTTCGATCGCCGACGATTTGCTCGCTATCGAAGGGATTGCCGAGGTCTATTCGGTCGCCGGCCCGTACGACCTGATTGCCGTCGCGCGCCTGAAAGAACACGAGCAGCTCAACGACCTCGTTACCGAACAAGTCGCCGCGCTCGATGGAATCCTCAGCACCGAAACCTTGATTGCCTTCCGCTCGTTCTCGAAAAAAGATCTCGGGCTGCTGTGGGATATCGGGTCGTAGCTTAAGTTAGGGTAACTCTACTCGGTAGAGGTCGGCCGTGTCGAACGTGAGTCGTTGCGGACGGCTTCCCGCGAAGTCGTTGAATCTGATGACCGAAGTGCCGAGCGCGAAGGCGCCGTCCGGCAGCGGTTTGAGCGGATCCACGCCGTCCAGGGTTAGGCGATCTTTCACGATCACTACCCGCGTAATCTCCGGCTCGCCGAAGAATGTGTTTTCATAGCGTCCTACCAGAGCATCCCACGTGGGGGGATGCGCGAACGCCTTGGGCCCCTGATAGCGTTCGTTCGCCCACCATTGCGCTCCATAGGTCAGATTCGTAACTTTTCGATTGCCGTCGCGGCCGAACGCCAGCAGAAACGTTGCGTACTTCGGGTCGTCCGCCCAGAAGGTGTCGCTGCCGCGCGGATAGAGCGCGATCGTCTTGCCGGCTTCCATCAGCGATAGCCGGTCGCCATCCGCCGTGACCAGCAACGACGAACCGCTCGCACCGGTGTAGGTTCCGGCGTAGCCGGCTGCGCGCTCGACGCGCGCCGGATCCGGCGGTGGGGCGGGTGCGGCGGGAATCGGCTCGCCCGCGGCCGCGGCTCGCAATGCGCGCATTGCGTAAAGCACGATCGCGCACGGATGAAGCGGCGCCTCAACCAGATTGGCGAAGGCGATTACGCCGAAGCCTCGGGTGAGGTTCATCTGCATGCAGGCGGTATAGCCCGAGATTCCGCCGGTATGCCCGACCACGCGATCGCCGCCTTCGTCGAAGACCGACAACCCATATCCGTACTGTTTGTAGAATGCCGGCGCTTCGCTGAGTTCTACGCTTGACGAGCCGGCCGCCTCGCCGTTTTTGAAGCGGTCGGCCGCGGTCATCGCAGCGAACGTGGCAGGCAGCAATAACTGCTTGCCGTTTGACGAACGCCCGCCGTCGAGATAGAAACGCATATAGCGCGCCATGTCTTCGGGCGTCGACAGAACCGAGCCGGCAGGATCGACGAAGTCGAAAGCGGGCGAAGGCGCAAGCGGCGGATGGAGCGACGGCGGCCGGTCGTTATCGCGAAACTGGTAGCCCAAGGCTGCCGTCGAGAGCGCATCCGGTGTAAAGACCGGCGAGGAGTCCGTCATCCCAATAGAATCGAAGACGCGCGACCGCACCGCTTCGGGCCAGGTGCGTCCGTCGAGCTGTGCGAGAATTGCGCCCACGGTCTCGTAGCCGTCGTTCGAATACGACCACGCCGTACCGGGCGCGTAGAGCGTCCGCGCGGTGCGCAACGCGAAGATGTTGTCGACGTAACCCGGCGAAAACGAGTAGTCGTCGGGAATGCCGCCCGTGTGCGAGAGCAGCTGGTGCACCAGAACCGGCACCCCGTTGGAGTGGATCGAGAACCACGGCAAATACTTGGTGACGGGCGCTTGAAGATCGATCCTGCCCGCATCGGCCAGCTGCAAGAGCGCCAACGCGGTCATCGACTTCGTGATCGACCCAATCGCGAAGCGCGTTTGCGACGTCACCGGCGTTTGCGCGCCGGTGTCCGCGTACCCCAACGTGATTACGCGCAGCGTTCGCGTCGAGTCGGTGATGGCGAGGCTGAGACCCGGCGTGCCTTGTTCCCGCATCGCGCGAGGTGCGTACGCGGCGATTGCATCGAGCGCGGCATCGTAGGACGGCGGTTCGCTCGCGAACCCCGGCGAGGGCGCGAGGAGAAGGAGCGTCAAAAGCACGCACGCGGCGCGCGTCGAGAGCGTCAAGCGATCCATGACGGCAAAATCCCTTAAGCGGCGCTCGCTTCCTTCTGCGCCGGGAAAACTGCGTCCCATCGGGAACTTGAGCGCATGGCACGCATCTACGACAATTTAGCCGATACGTTCGGTAACACGCCGCTGGTAAAGCTTCCGCGGCTCGGCAAAGATCTTCCCGGTACGGTTCTAGTTAAGATGGAATCCTTCAATCCCGCCGGCTCGGTCAAAGACCGGATCGGCGTTGCGATGATCGAGGCAGCGGAACGAGACGGCCGCCTCCTTCCGGGGATGACGATTCTCGAGCCGACCAGTGGGAACACCGGCATAGCGCTCGCGTTTGTGGCCGCGGCAAAAGGCTATCCGGTCATTCTCGTTATGCCCGACACCATGACGATCGAACGCCGCAACCTGCTCAAAGCGTATGGCGCGCAAGTCGTGTTGACGCCGGGAGCGGAGGGTATGCCGGGAGCGTTACGTCGCGCCAACGAGATCATGAGCGCGGCGAACCATAAATATTTCATGCCGCAGCAATTCGAGAATCCGGCTAACCCGGAGATCCATCGCCGTACGACCGCCGAAGAGATTTGGCGCGACACCGACGGCACGGTCGACGTCGTCGTTTCCGCGATCGGAACGGGCGGCACGATTACCGGCGTCGGTGAAGTACTCAAACAGCGCAAGCCGGGATTCACTGCCGTCGCCGTGGAGCCGGATGCTTCGCCGGTGCTTTCCGGCGGAAAACCGGGCCCGCACAAAATTCAAGGTACGGGCGCCGGATTCATACCAAAGGTGCTCAACACGGCGGTCTACGACCAGGTCATACGCGTGACCGATGCCGATGCGATTGCCACCGCGCGGCGGCTCGCTCGCGAAGAAGGAATGCTCGTCGGAATTTCTTCCGGTGCGAATGTCTGGGCGGCACTCCAAATTGCCGCGCGCCCCGAATCGAAGGGAAAGACGATCGTTACGTTCGCCTGCGACACCGGCGAGCGCTATTTGAGCAATCCGGTCTTCGCCGAGCAGGAGGCAACCATCGTCGAATCCGCGCTCGTGTGACGGATCCGCAAGACGCGCGCGATGCGCTGACCGTCAGCGTTTCGCGCGGCGATCTCGTCGAGTCCGTCCATCGCGTCGCGGCCTGCGCGGTCGACGCCGGCGGTGACGTTCTCTATCGAGCCGGCGACGTTGAAGCGCTCGTTTATCTGCGCTCGACGGCCAAACCGCTGATTGCTGCGGCGATCGTCGAGGCGGGAGCCGGCGAGCGCTTTGGTTTGGATCCTCGCGAGATCGCCGTGATCGCCGCCTCGCATAGCGGCGAGCCCTATCACGTGCTTGCCGTGCTCTCAATTCTCGAGAAGATCGGAATGGAGGTATCGGCACTGCAGTGCGGAGTGCACCCACCGTACGACGAACGCGCCGCCGAAGAGTTGCGGCGCGCCGGAATCGAACCCACCGCCGTGCACAACAATTGCTCGGGTAAGCACGCCGGGATTCTGGCGCTGTGTAAGATTCTCGGTGCCGATACGGCGACGTATTTGAGCGCGGAGAATCCGGCGCAGCGTTACATTCTCGAATTTTGCGCGCGTCTCTCCGACGACGATGCCTCGTCGTGGCCGATCGGAGGCGACGGATGCGGGATTCCCGTCTATGCCACGAGCCTGAGCAAAGCGGCGCTCTCTTTCGCGCGGCTCGCGACGCTCGAGGGCGTGAGCGAACCGGATGCTCGAGCGCTCGAGGCCGTACGCGACGCGATGGCCGCCCATCCGGAGTATGTATCGGGCACCGGCCAGATCGATACCGAAATCATGCGCGTGGCACAAGGCACGCTAGTCGCCAAGGCCGGCGCCGAAGGCGTCCACGGCATTGCGGCGCGGGACCAGGGTTTCGGCTACATTTCTAAGGTGCTCGATGGAGGCGCCCGCGCACGGGGACCGTAGACGGTTGCCGCTCTCCGCGCGCTCGGCGCGCTGACCGACGAGCAGGCCGTAAAACTCGCACGTTTCGCGCGCCCGACGGTGTATAATCGGGCCGGACGGGCGGTGGGAGAGATTTTTGTCTGATTACTTGCGCCTGCTGAGCGAGCGGGTCGTGCTCTTCGACGGCGCCATGGGCACGCAGCTCATGGCGCTCGAACTATCGGCGGACGATTTCGGCGGCGAGCGGCACCAGGGCTGCAACGAGGCGCTCGTTCTTACCCGCCCGGAAATCGTGCGTGCGATTCATCAATCGTACCTCGCCGCAGGCGCCGACGTGGTAGAGACGGATTCGTTCACGGGATCCCGACTGAAGCTTGAAGAGTTCGGTCTGGGCGAGAAGACGCTGGAGATTAACCGCCGCGCTGCCGAGCTGGCCCGCGAAGCCTGCGACGCGGTTTCGACTTCGCAGCGCCCGCGTTTCGTCGCCGGCTCGATGGGTCCGACCGGCATGCTCGTCTCGTCTTCGGATCCGATGCTTTCCAACATCACATTCGAGCAGTTGGCGCAGATCTACGGCGAACAGGCTCGCGCGCTGATCGACGGGGGCGCAGATTTTTTGATCCTCGAGACGATGCAGGACCTGCTCGAGCTGCGCGCGGCGGTGGCCGGAATTCGTCGCGAGTTCGAGCGCGGGATGCGCCGCGTGCCGATTCAAGCGCAGCCGACGCTGATTACCGAGGGACGCATGCTGCTCGGTACCGACATTCGCGCCGTCTGCGCTACGCTCGAAGCGCTGCGCGTTGAAGTGATCGGACTTAACTGCTCGACCGGACCGGCGCAGATGCGCGACTCAATTCGTTATCTCTGCGAAAATGCGCGCGCCTTCGTCAGCGTCATTCCCAACGCCGGTCTGCCGCTAATGGGGCCGAACGGCGAAACGATTTATCCCGAGGGACCGGAAGAGCTCGCCCAAGAGCTCGGCGCCTTCGTGCGCGATTTCGGCGTCGACGCCGTCGGCGGATGCTGCGGGACGACCCCAGAACACGTCGCCGCTTTGCGTTCGGCGATCGATGCGATCCAACGAAAGCCGCGTCCGAGGATCGAGCGCGCCGAAGAAGTTGCGTCGGCGATGACGGCCGTCTCGCTCGAACAGCAACCCCGCCCCCTGTTGGTCGGCGAGCGCATCAACGCTCAGGGCTCGCGCCGCATCAAACGGTTGCTCCTCGAAGATCGCTACGACGACATCGTCATCGTGGCTCGCGAACAGGTCGACGGCGGCGCGCACGTTCTCGACGTCTGCGTCGCGCTCACCGAGCGCCCCGACGAAGAAGATCAGATGCGCGCACTGGTTCGCCGCCTCGCGCAATCGATCGAAGCGCCGCTAATGATCGACTCGACCGAACCCAAAGTTCTGCAAGCCGCGCTCGAAAACTATCCGGGACGGGCGATCGTCAACTCGGTTCATCTCGAATCGGGACGTGCCAAGGTCGACGGCGTTCTACCGCTGGCGCGCGAGCATGGGGCGGCGGTGGTGGCGTTGACCATCGACGAGTCGGGGATGGCCAAGACCGCCGACCGCAAGCTCGAAGTCGCGCGGCGCATCTACCAAATCGCCGTCGAAGAGTACGGTCTACCGCCCGGAGCGCTGATCTT
>CAZMPP010000126.1:0-7818 GCA_964568035.1 uncultured bacterium | reverse complement strand
AGGTGCACGACACGCTCGCCGTACTGGTAGTAGCGAAACGGTTCGATCGGAAGCGGCCGGAGATGCGGACGCTCGTCGGCAAACATCGCTGCCACCTGCCGCTTCGTCGTGCCGTGGATCCGCGTGTCGGCCCACCGCTCGTCCCAGCGATCGAGATACTTCTGCGCGTCCTCGATGCATTCGAAGCGAAGGCCTTTGAGCGGCGTGCGCTGCGTATGACCGATGCCGGACTCGACCTTGCCCTTGCGATCAGGATCGCGGACGCGGCACGGGACCGCGACTGCGCCGTAGTGCGCGAGCACGTCGCGATACAGCGGGTTCAGCGTCGGATCGTAGATATCGGGCGAGAGCACGCCCTCGCGCAGGTTGTCGAGGACGACGGTTTCCGTGACGCCGCCGAGCCGGCGAAACGCTTCCTCGTGTAGCTGCGACCACGTCTTCGAGTCCGACTTCCACACGAGCAGCCGCACCGACTTGCGACTGAAGCCGAGCGTCAGCACGAAGAGCCTCGTGCGCCGATACTTTCTCGTCTCCGGATGCCGCACCATCGGACCCTCGCCGTAGTCGACCTGCGCCTCGCGTCCCGGCGGCGTCTCGATCACCGCCTTCTCCTCCGGCGTCTGCGTGCCGCGGAGCTTGCGGACGAAGCGCTTGACGCTCGCGTACTCGCTCTCGAAGCCGTGGAGCTCGACCAGGTCCTGATAGATCGCCATCGCGTTGCGACCGACGCGCAACGCGGCCTCGATCAGCTCGCGATACGGCTCGCATGCGCTCGCCGCGGGGGCGCGGCCGGGGCGCGTGGAGTCGGTGGACACCCCGTTACAACTGGCCGGTTTTGACGTTGGTCGACGCGGTCGTTTTGCTTGTTGGGCTGCGCTCACATAATTCCACGCGACGCGCGGCCATCATCATTTCGCTCGTGGCGCTGTTGTGTACGCTCGTGCCGCCGATTGCGTATGCGGTACGAGGTCCCTACGTTCCGTTGTCAGCTTTACTCATGCCGCTTCCCAAACCCGGGAACCCGGTGGCGGCTCCGACCGGCGCCCCTGTCGTGCTCGCCATCTATGGCGGAGCGTGGGAACGCGGTTCGCCGCAAAACGATGCGCGCCTCAACGCAATCATCGCTTCTTGGGGTTATCGGGTCCGCGCGTTGAACTATCCGCACGCGCCAGGCGCGCGATGGCCCGCACAACGCGAAGCCATTCTCCGCGAGATAGATTCCCAACCCGACGGCCGCATCGCTGTGCTCGGACATTCGTCCGGGGCACAGTTGGCGATCATCGCGGCGGCGTTGCGGCCGCAGCGCATCAGCGCCGTAGTAACCTATGAAAGTCCGGTGGATCTTCGCCTCGCGTTCGAATATCCGCCCCAACCCGACGTGGTGGGAATACGTCACATCCTGCTCGACCTTTGTGGCGGCACTCCAGAGCAGCTGCCGGCATGTTACAGAACCGCGTCTCCGCGGTATTCGGTGCGCGCGGGGATGCCGCCCGTCCTTATGATCGCGGCAGGGCGTGACCACGTCGCTCCGCTCGCTTTCGAGAAACTGTTGCGCGATGAGCTGCGCAGCGACGGCGTCAGCGTTACCTATCTCGAGCTGCCGTGGGCCGACCATGCGTTTGAGTATATTCCCGCCGGCTTTCACGACCGTATCGCGCTCTGGTATCTTCGCCGATTCCTGGATCTTCATTTGAAGGGGACGTGACATGTGTTAGTCACGCCGAACGTCGTATCGCGGCCGACCGGTGACGAACTACAGGCGCCCCGGCCGTTTACATCGTAATGGCTGTTTTTGTCATTCGGAGAGCGCCATAGTGTCAAACTACCACCTCGGCCACAGCGACACGGAACACCAGCGTCTAATCAGGCAGGCGCGGCGTCTGGCGCCGATAACTAAGCGATTCTTTTTAGACGCCGGCATCGGGCCAGGGCAAACCGTTTTGGATATCGGCTCGGGCGTCGGTGACGTGGCGATGATTGCGGCTGCAATCGTCGGCCCCAGGGGAACGGTCGTGGGGATTGAGCGTGACGCCAAAGCGATCGAGCGCGCGCGGATGCGCGCGACAGAGGCGGGATTTGCCAACATCGAGTTCTTCCAATCCGACATCGACGACTACTCGACCGATGCTTCGTTCGATGCCGCGGTCGGCCGCTACATTCTGCAGTTTCTGCCCGACCCGGTCGCGACGCTGCATTCGGTTGCCGTGCGCGTACGCTCCGGCGGCATCATCGCCTTTCAAGAGGGTTCGTGGGCGCCCTTACTCGCGCTGTCGCGGCACCTTCCGCTCTGGTACGCGGCCATTTCTCTGCTTTACGAAGTAGGAACACGCGCCGGCGCAAATTTGGAGATGGGTCCCGGCCTGCACGCGGCATTCCAAGATGCGGGGCTGCCCGCGCCGCGCATGCACCTCGAGATGACCCTCGGTGACGATTTAGACGCAACGCGCTGGGCTTCGGACGTAGTCCGAAGCGTGCAACCCGAGCTTGAACGGTTCGATCTGCATTATGAATCACTGGGCGATCTTTCGACGTTGCAGGAACGATTGCACGATGAAGTTACTGCGTCTAGAAGCGTCGTACCATGGATCGGACTTGTCGGCGCCTGGGCGCGCAAACCGTGAAACGAAGCTTCGACTTTGGATGAGGCGGTTGTCGTCGGGCTCGCCCGCCTTCGTGGCATAGCTCAGCTCTAAAATTGCAGACCCCTCGCAAGGCCCTTTATTTGCGAGGGGTCGAAAATGGCTCCGGATGTTGGACTCGAACCAACGACCCGCTGATTAACAGTCAGCTGCTCTACCAACTGAGCTAATCCGGAACGACAAGGTGCTGTCGGGCCGCCGACCCTGGTTCCACGGGTCGGGTGGCGTCCCTGCGTACCTGACTCTAACGTGACCGGCGGCCGCTCGGCTCACGGCCTCGCTCGGGCCGGCGCGAACGACCAAGGCATGATAGCACTGCTTCTTGCCCTTGTCACCGTGGCGCAGGTTGCGCCGGGGCCGTCCGCTGACGACGCCTACGCCCGGCACGACTACCCGCAAGCGAAGGCGCTTTACCAAACGGCCGTGAGCACCAACCCGAAGGATTATCGCGCCTGGTACCGCCTCGCTGTGATCGGCGTCGCGCAGGGCGATGCAACCGAGGCGCTCGCCGATCTCGACGCCTTTTCGAAGGCGTCGCCGGTTCCGGCAGCTGCTTATCGCAATGACGCAATCTTTGCGCTCTTCCGCACGCTGCCCGGGTACGACTCATTCGTCGCGTCCGTGGAACGCCGGCAATATCCGTGCCGGTTCGATTCCGCGGCTCGAGCGATGGATCATTGGATCGGCACCTGGAGCGTCGCTAATCCAAACGGACCGGGAGGGTCGAGCGTAGTCGACCGCGCCTTCGATGGTTGCGTCATACTCGAACGCTGGACCGGGCAGTTCGGCGAACGCGGAATGAGCCTAACATCATACGATGCTACAGCTCAACGCTGGCTCCAACACTACGTCAGCGATACCGCCGCGGCCACCGACTATACCGGGACGGTGAAAGGTTCATCTGTGGTCTTCACTGCGCCGGGCGCGACGCCGAACGCGAAAATACGCATGACCTACGACTTCCTCACCGACGGACGGGTCGAGCAGCGCTTCGACAGCTCCACCGATGGCGGAACGACCTGGACGCTTACATCCGATCTCTACTACACGCGAAGTAGTCGCTGAACGGTTAGTGCCACCGGTAGACCGAAGAAAACCGTATGCGCGATGAGCACGTTCAGGAGATTTAACGGCGTCTCACGCATCTGGGGCGCATAGCCGATTGGTACGATCGCGAAGATCATCACCACCATAACGCAAGCCCCAAAAAGTAACCCCGCGACAACAATGTTACGCCTAACTGCCGGAACGCCGTTGAAAAGCACCACGAAAACGATCCCCCAGGCGAGCGAAACGAGAAAGTCCATCGCGAGGCCAATGCACGCCATGGTCCACCCACCGCTAAATGCCGCGGTGCCATAGGCGTTGGAGGCGTCCCACTGTAACAGCTGCAGCAGGCACTGCATCGGCGGGAGCCCGTTGGCGGCTGCGCGCTCAATCACCAGATAGATCGTTATCGCGATCAGACCCACGATCGCAGCCGCCACGGACGCCTTGGTAAATCGTACTGCCGGCACTTAGGAGTTGCAACGCTTCATCATAGCCGTGTGTGACTTTTGAGATTTATTTGAAGTGAGCGCATAATGAGGCCTTTCACCGCGATTCTGGTAACAGCGCTCGCACTCGCGGGCAACCGGCCCCGTTTGGCCACCGCGATAGAGCTGCAACCCTACTCCCACGTTTACTCGGTCACCGCCAATGTGGGGGGAAGAACCGCCGTCACCTCACGATGGCAAGACACGCTCGATGAAGTGCCACTTGCCGGCAAGAAGGCATTTCGCCGTACACAGATATCTTTACAGAGCAACGGGCGCGTTCGTACCTGGATCTCACTCTTCGAGCACACTACGCTGGCGCCGGTCGCCGATACTTTCAATACTTCGGATGGTGAAATTTTCGCCCGAACGTTTGCCGATGGCGTGGCCACCGGCTAATCGTCCACCGGATCCACGAAGGGATTGATGACGACCTCGAAAACCGCGTTGCCGCCGGGATACAGCGACTTCATGGCGGTCAGTTCGGCCTGGCATTCCTCCAGCTTCCTTTGGCTGTAGGCTCGAAAACCACGTTAACCACGCTCGGGCCGACGGATGAGACGATCCAATTCGTACCCGTCGAGGTTCTTCGAGAAGAACCATTGCGCGTTGGGGCGTGCGTTCTCCCGACGCTCGTAGTTCGCGCTATGTTCCTGGCAAAATACTATCCGGACGAAGGTGAGAACTACATGACGTTTTGGCTCATGCAGCGGCCGCCGTATGTCGCACGCCTGGTTACTGACGCATCACAGAAGCACCTGAGCGTCTCGTTCGATCTAGCGTTACCGGAGCGGCCTGTCCCGCTTCCTAATCGGCACGGCGCCCCAAAGGTCGCGTGCTTTCTCCTGGCTAACGTTCGCGGCGAGATTATCGGAAAGTGCTGATCCCTACCGACGTCGACAACGCCACGGTCGAAATCGGCGACCGCCACGTCGCTCTCACCAACCTGCGAAAAATCTATTTTCCGCAGCTGGGTCTCACCAAGGGTGACCTGCTTCGCTATTATGCAAGCGTCTCGCGGGTTTTGCTGCCGCACGTCTCCGACCGGCCTATGGTGATGAAGCGGTATCCGCACGGCGTCACCGGCGAGTTCTTCTACATGAAGCGTACGCCGTCACCACGGCCGGAATGGATCCGAACCTGTCGCATCGAGCATCGCTCGGGCAACGTGATCGATTTCCCGGTCATTGACGATTTGGCGTCGCTACTCTGGCTCGTCAATCTCGGCTGTATCGACCTCAACCCGTGGTACTCGCTCTGTGACGATCCCGACCGCCCGCTCTACATACACTTCGACCTCGACCCTACGCCCAACACGCCGTTCGCCGTCGTACGTGACGCCGCGCTGATCGTTGGTGACGTGCTGCGGGGGCTCGGCATGAAACCCTTAGCCAAAACATCGGGAAGTAAAGGCGTGCACGTCTACGTGGCAATTCAGCGCAACCTCACCCAACATGAAGTCTGGGAGATCGCCAAAGAAATCGGCCATCAAATGGCCCGTGCGCATCCGGACGTGCTCACCGCCGAGTATCGCGTCGCCAAACGCCCCGAGCGCCACGTTCTGGTCGACTACAATCAAAACGCCTGGGGCCGAACCCTCGCCTCCATCTACTCGGTACGTGCCAAAGAAGCTGCGACGGTATCGACGCCGGTAACCTGGGAAGAGCTCGCGGCCGGCTGCGAAATCGACGACTTTACCATTTTCAACGTTCCCGAGCGCATCGCCCAAATCGGAGATCTATGGAAACCAGTGCTCGCCAAGCGCGGACGCTTCAACCTTGTTTGACTCCATACCGATAAAGCCGCCGATCGAGCCGATGGAGACACGCCAAGTTGCGCGTATTCCCGAAGGCGAGGAGTGGAGTTACGAACCCAAGTGGGACGGCTTTCGCTGCATTGCCTTTCGCGACGGCGACAACGTCGAGCTTCAATCAAAATCCGGCGAAACGCTGACGCGCTACTTCCCCGAAATTGTTGCGGCGCTACGCGAAGCCGTCACGCAACGCTTCGTCACCGACGGCGAGCTGATCATCGCGACGGAGTCGGCCTCCGACTTCGACGCGCTGCTTCAGCGCATTCATCCCGCCGAGAGCCGCGTAAAACGGCTCGCGCGCGAGACGCCCGCAACCTACGTTGTCTTCGACCTCCTGGCCGAAGGAAGACGCCCGCTCTTCGAAAGCCCGCTGAGCGCGCGACGAACGCAGCTCGAAGCCTTCGTCTAGCGCAACTTTGAAAAAGGCGAGTACGTTCGGCTCTGTCCGGCCACGAAGGACGTCGCGTTGGCCCGCCGCTGGCTAAAGGGTGAACTCGCGCGCCTGGACGGCGTCATCGCCAAGCGTGACGTGCCCTACGCCTTCGGCAGCCGCGACGCGGCCGTCAAAATCAAGCGCAGCTACACGGCCGACTGCGTGATCGGCGGTTTCCGCACGTCGAAAGACGGGAAGATCGCATCGCTGCTGCTCGGGCTCTACGACGTTGAGGGGAAGCTACACCACGTCGGCTTCGTCGGCTCGATGAGCGCCGCCGAACGCGAACGTGCCGGTGCAAAGCTTCAACCGATCGTCGAACCGCCGGGGTTTACGGGATCGGCGCCTGGTGGCCCAAGCCGGTGGCGCCGCGAGCAAGATTCCCCGTGGTTTCCCGTGCGACCGGAGATCGTCATCGAGATCGCCTTCGATCACGTCACGGGACACCGTTTCCGCCATGCAACGCGGTTACTGCGCTGGCGTCCAGATAAGGCGCCGCACTCGTGCACGATGGAGCAGTTATTGCACCCTACGGAATCGTGAGGTTTTCGGCCAGCTCCACGGTTACCGGCGTGCCGGCGTTGACTACGATCGGCCAGTGGCCTTCCTCGTAAACGTATCCTCCCAACGACCCCGATTGGGTTTGCTTGACCGTCGAGGGACCGTTGCCCATCTGCATCTGCCAAGCGACCGGACCCGGCGTCACGGTTCCGTAGGGAACGCCGGCCATCGGTGAAACCTGCTGCCGCTGCTGGTATTGTGCCGTCGGATTATACTGCTTCACGCGCTTGTTAATGACGTACGCGGTAATACTCTTCTCTTTGCCGTTGGCCAACTGAATGGTCGTCAAGAAGAATCCGACGCGCCCCTTCGTCGCCCCGGCCGGCTGGCGCACGTCGGTAATCCAACCGATGATCTCCGAACCTTGTAGCGCCGGTTGCGAAGTGTCGACCACCTTCAACTTGAACTGGTCGCCGTATCCCAGCTTCGACGAGTCGAGATGCTCGTCGAGCGTGCATTGAATCTTGGTTCCCGCTCTGATGGTTTGCGACGGCACCAACGTCGTGGCGAGTGCCGGCGCGGAAGCGGCGATTCCCGCCATCAGGGCCAGGCCCGTAAAGATCGCTTTAGGACGCAAAGTTTGGAACACGTAGATCCTCTCCTTGAAAAGCGGCTGCATCGCGAAGGGCGTCGACGCGATCGACGCGCTCCCACGGGAGGTCGAGATCGGGGCGACCGAAGTGGCCGTAGGCCGCCGTCTGCTTGTAGATGGGGCGTCGCAGGTCGAGGTGGTGAATGATCGCCGCCGGACGCAAATCGAAAACTTCGAGCACGGCGCGTTCAATTTGCTCCTCCGGCAGCTTTGCCGTGCCGAACGTTTCGACCAGGACGCTGACC
>CAZMPP010000125.1:0-7835 GCA_964568035.1 uncultured bacterium | reverse complement strand
TTCGTTCGATAAGGTCTACACTTGGTACCAGCAGCACATGCCTGCCGGATCCGAAAAGGCGCACACGACGGCGCCCGTCGAGAGTGCGGTCTTCACCATCGGCGATCCCGGTCAAGATCAGACGTCGCTCACCATCACCACGCAGGGTGGCAAAACAATGATCACCGTCGCGCACGTCAAGAAGTAAACCGCGACGACAAACTAGAGGGCGTCTACGTCAAAGTAGGCGCCCTCTTCAATTACCGCCACCGGACGGCGCACCAGACCGGCATCGTCGCGGATGCGTTGGATCGTATCGCCGTCGTCGAGCGCAGCGATCTTCGCGCGAGCCGCGGGACTAAAAAACACCGGATGACCGGGCACGCCGGTTTGCGGGTGCAGCGGGTAGACGAGATCCGCGCCTTGCAGCGATCGGCAGAGCGCGCGGATTATCACCTCGGTTACCAGCGGCTTGTCACCGAGGAGCAGCATCAGCCATGCCTCTTTGGGTACCTGCGCGTCGGCCAGCTTCAACGAGTAGCTCATGCCGCGTTCCGGGAGCGCGTTGCGAATCACGGTTATTCCCTCCGTCGTACCTAACGCGTCGGCTACGCTCGATCCGGCAACGACGAGTGGCCTCCACGCCGTCGCCGCCTCGATGGCGTACTCAATCATGCGCCGGCCCCGGAAATCGGCCAGCAACTTTTGGGTGCCGGCGCGCCGCGAAGCTCCCGCAGCCAGGATCACCGCGCGGATCAGCATCGCCGGCCTACTTGACGCGATTGCGAAGCATCGTATCGGTTTCGGCTGCCAACACGCCGCCGAGCAGCAGGCTGTTGCGATAGAACGGAGCAGCAGCGAAGACTTTGGCCGCGCGAACCGATATCTGCTCGATCATCGTCTCGACGACTAGAGTCGACGAGCCGTAGACGACGCGCGGAATCGCGCACCAGACGATCGCGCCCGCGCACATCGAGCAAGGTTCGGCCGTCGAATAAATCGTCGCGCGCGACCAGTTACGGTTCCCGTAACGCGCGACGTAGTCATTAATCGCCACGATCTCGCCGTGCAGGATCGGATTGCCGGCCGACGCGTTGACGCCGCGCGCGAGAATTTCGCCCGATCCCGAGTCGACGATCACCGCGCCGAACGGCCACTTTGGATTGCGTTTGGCTTCGCGAATGGCCTCGCGCATGTAACGTTCGTGGCGCGCCACTTGTTGGGCCGAAGGCGCTGCCAGCGCGATTGCCGGCGCCGAACTGAAGGCGGCGCAACTCGTTAAGAATCGGGCTCGGCTGGGATGTCGCGAAGTCATGGCACAACGACTCCTTTCCACAGACTATCGGCGCGTGCACCGAGGGTATCACGCCCCTGACGCACAACCTCTTAGCTCCCGGACCGCGTAAGCTTCTAGGAGGTTGGACATGAGCGCACACCATCGCTGGCTATTTGCTTGCAGTGCCGCAACGGCAATCCTGGCTGGTTGTACCGGAGGGCAACCGCCGCTTGCGGTCCCCGGGTCGGGCGCGGCGAGCAGTCACGTCCGCGCCGGTCAAGCCTCGAGCACCGAAAAGGTGCTGTTTAACTTCACCGGCGGCAACGACGGGGGAAACGCGGCGACGGGTCTCGTCTTGGACCACCAAGGAAATCTTTACGGCTCGACGGTGATCGGCGGGACCTACACCTGCGGCACGGTCTTCAAGCTGGCGCCTCAGAACAGCGTCCCGTGGACCGAATCCGTTCTTTATAACTTCGACTGCTACGCCACCGGAAAGAACCCGCACGGCGGCGTGACGTTCGACCCAAGCGGTAATCTCGAGGGCACGACGGTCTCCGGCGGCACGGGCGGTTACTGTACCGGCGATGGATGCGGCGTCGTCTACAAGCTGGCGGGGTCCTCGGAAACCGTCCGCTATAATTTTACCGGGGGCGGTGACGGTTTCGGTCCGGGCGGCGCCGTGGTCTTCGACCGTCGCGGCAACGCCTTCGGCACGGCTCCCGACGGCGGCGCGTCCTATCAGGGCGTTATTTACGAGATCTCGCGCGCCGGAAAGCAGCGCGTGCTCCACGCGTTTACCGGCGGTAAAGACGGCGGCGTCGGATCACTGGGATCGTTGCTGCTCGACAAGTCCGGAAAGATTTACGGCGTCACGGAGCTGGGCGGAGCGCAGAGTTCGGGCACGGTCTACGAGCTTTCGCCGGCCGGTAACAATAAGTGGCATCTGCGGACGCTCTACGCTTTCAAAGGAACGCCCGATGCGGGGTTTCCCTATGGCGGTCTAGTCGCCGACAAATCCGGCAACCTCTACGGCACGACGTATTACGGCGGCGCGCACGGAGTGGGGTCGGTATTCGAACTGGTTCGTAAAAAGAACGGCAAGTATCACGAGCGCGTGCTTTATAGCTTCCAGGGCGGCAGTGACGGCAGCTATACTACCAGCACCTTGATTTTCGGCGCGTCGGGCGATCTATACGGTACGACGTCGAGCGGCGGTGGAACCTGCGATTGCGGCACGATCTTCAAAGTCGACCCGGCTTCGGGCGCCGAGCAAGTCCTGCACAACTTCGGCAGCGGCACCGACGGCGCATATCCTTACTACGGTCTGACGGCCGACCAGAGCGGCAACTTCTACGGCGCGACCGTCGCGGGCGGAAGCTTCGGACAGGGCGTCGTTTTCGAATTCACGCCGTAGCGCACTTTAAACTATCAGTGATTATATGAGTGGAGGATCCGTGAGTAACTTCGTAAGAACCGTCTTCATCGCCGTTTTCCTGGCTCTCTCGGCGACGGCGATCGTCAAAGCGGCACCGTCACCGACTCCCAGCCCGGTTCCGACTGCGGCGCCGCCGGAGACGGCGTCCGAGACGCAGTTCGTCAGTTCGGCAACCTCGGATCTGCAGAGCCGCTTCGCAACGACGGCTGCGGCCTCAGCCGCCGGCTACTTTCAGTACACCGACGAAGATCAGACCGGTGCGATCAGTTGGGTCAACCCGAGCAGCTGGGCCAGCGATCCGCAACATCCCAGCCAGCTTTGGTACGACGTAAAGGGACACTTGATCGGCGCCGATTTTTCGGTGCTTCAGAGCACGTCGAAAGACCGTCCCAGCGTTTGGGGCGTATCGCCGTCGCGCTTCATCGACTTCTCCCCGGCACACGTGCATTTCGGCGTCAAGACGGCGTCGGGAATGCAGTTCGGTGGTGTCGGTCAAAAGACGATGGGCATGGTAAAGGGGTCGGTAGATAATCCGACCGCGGCCGACATCCTCGCCGTCAGCAAGCTTCCACGCTGGAAAGTCTTAGGGATTGCGGCGCCGCAAAGCGCGTCCGACATTGCCTTCGTCTTTTCGTTTCCGGCGGTGTGGGATCTGCAAGTCTGGCTGGTTCCCAACCCGCTCGGCGCGTTCGCCGAGCACAATCCCAACATCACCGCCAGCCCTAACGCGAAAAACCAGGACTAATTTTATGCAGACCCGCGGCTGGGTCGCCTTCGGCGCGGGCATCTTTCTCGTGATCTTCGCCGCGGCGATCTGGATCTGGGTCGATCGCTTACTGTTGGGAAACGGTCCGCCCGATCCGGCAACCGCGCAGTTCGCCGGAAAACTCAACGTGGCGTTCGGAATGATCGTCATCAGCGGGATCCTTGGAACGATCAACGGCTGGATCATGGCCCATTCGGGCCGGCGTAACAGCGCGTTGATCGTCGCCATGGTCTTGATCTTCATCAGCGCGCTCTTTGTAGCATACAACGCCTCGCCCCACGGCTAAGGCTATCGCAGGAGGGAAAAAACGGTGAAGCAATTTGGTAGCATCGCGGTCGCGGCGCTGGCGTTAACGTGGATGGCGGGCTCGTCCGGTCCCGCCGCGGCACAAACCGCCAGCGACATGGTCAAGCAGATCGATGCCGACTGTCAAGCCATACAGAACGCAACCATGGCGCTGCATCCGACACACCTCGCGCTCGTCGCGGGCACGTGGCGCGTCTTCTCCGAAGGCGACTACGCCGTCGTCGAGCAAACGCATAAGTCGATCGCATTCGCCGACGTATGGAAACAGGGTAACAATCCGGCGTGGGTGAGCGGGCACTCGTTCAATGCGAACGGCGATCAACGCGCCGTACAACTCTGCTATCGTCAGGCCGACGGCACGCTCGAGCGCGCCAAGCAGGCCGCAACGGCCCCCAACCTCGACGCCGCGTCGGCCGAAGTTGCGTACTTCGGCGGCGACGGATCGGTCATTCAAAAGACGTCGCTCTTCGTAGTCAACGATCCGGCGCTGGCCAAAAAGATCACCGACCTTCCCTTCTACAATATGCTGCCGTAAGCGATGCGGTTAGCGATAACGGCAATCTTTGCCCTCGCGAGTTTCGGATTCTCCGCAAGCACTACCGTCGCGGCAACGCAAACAACGGGGCTTCCCGACTGCCAGGGCAACTTGCTCGTTAAACCCGCGAGCATCACGTTGGCCTGCGGAGACGGGAACTTCTACGTAGCGAATCTGAAGTGGACCGGATGGGGTGAGTCGTTCGCCGCCGCCACCGGAACGGGCAAGGCCAACGACTGTCAGCCGAACTGCGCAGCGGGTCACTTTCACAGCTATCCGATGCTCTTGATGGTCACCGGCTCGCAAAAGTGCGGCGGACACTCGGCATACGCGCGCGTCGTCTATGCCTTTATCGGCCGCTCGCCCTATCCTCAGAGCACTAAGGTTGAAGACTCAACGCAAACGTTCCCATGCTCAAGATAGTCGTCGCCTTAGCCTCCGCGCTCTGTTGCCTCGCAGCGGGGCCCGCAAACGCGCAATCGCAGGCGGCGACGATCGAAGGGCTCGTGCGGCAGTCTATGGCGACAAGCCATCTGCGCTCGTTGATCGTTCAGGTGCGCTCGAACGGGTCCGACGTATATACCGCCGCCTTCGGAGAGTCCATGACGGGCGTTCCCGCAACGCCGCAGATGCACTTTCGCAACGGCGCCATGGCCTTCACCTATATGTCGACGTTGCTTTTGACCCTTGTCGACCAAAAGAAGGTGACGCTCGACACGAAGCTATCGCAGTTTCGGCCCGATTTGCCCTACGCCGAGCGCATCACGCTCAAAAATCTCGCCAATATGACGTCAGGCTACGCGGACTACGTCTATCAAAACGAGCTGTTGCAAGGCCTGATGCAGAATCCGTTCCGTCAATGGATGCCCGAAGAGCTCATTAAAATCGGCGTCGGGAAGCCGATGATGTTCGAGCCGGGGACCAACTGGGGCTACTCGCACACAAACTACGTCATCTTGGGCGGCGTTCTGGAGAAGATCGCCGGGATGCCGCTCAACGAGGCGCTCCAAAAGTACGTCTTCGGCCCGATGGGATTAACGCAGACCAACGGCTTCAAGACGCCGGAAATTCCCGAGCCCGCGCTTCATACGTACTCATCCGAGCAGCGCGAGTATCTCGGCATCAAACCCGGCCTCCCGTTCTGTCCGGAATCGACGTATTGGAATCCCTCGTGGACGACGTACGACGGCGCGCTGCAGACGACCGACGTCTCCGACATGAGTAAGACGATGGAAGCCGTCGGCACCGGCGAAGTGCTCTCGCCCTCATCTTCAGCCGCACAGATCGGACCAGAACTCGTTGGTTTCGGCCATGCCGTGGCCGGATGCGCGGCGTGCCGTCAGCTCACCGACGCCCTTCACTACGGGCTCGGCGTCGTGCTTCTCGGCCCGTGGATCACGCAAACGAAATCGTTCGCCGGATCGTCGGCTACCGTTGGTTATCTGCCCACGCAGAAGCTGACGATCACCGTCGAAGTCACGTATTTGCCCGAGGCGTTCGACGCACAGGGAAACTATCGGGATGGCAGCGTTGCGACGTTTAAGACGCTGGCCCACACCTTGGCCCCCGGCACGCTTAAAGAAGTGCCGTAAGGAGAGTGCAATGAGAGTCGCTTCCATTATCGTTGCGAGCGCGGTCCTCAGCGGGTGCGCGCAGGTGGGTGGTCCGGCAACGCTACCGTCAAGTTACGGCACACCGTTTGGCGTTCCGGACGTAGCGTTCAAGTCGCTCTACAGTTTCAAAACGATTCCCGACGGCATGGACCCGAGCGCCGGAATGGTGGTGCTCAACGGTGCGCTCTACGGCACGACGCAAGTCGGCGGCCAGGGCGATGCGGGTGCAGTCTTCACCAGCAGCACGGCGGGAAAAGAGCGGGTTCTTTACAGCTTCGGCACGGGCAGCGGCCCCGACGGCGTTTTTCCCGTGGCGGGGCTCGTCGTTCTCAACGGAATCTTCTACGGAACGGCCCTCTCCGGCGGCCAAAACGGGTTTGGTGCGGTATTCAAGATTGACAAGTCGGGAAAAGAGAGCCTCGTCTACAGCTTCAAAGGCAGTAAAGACGGTTCCGGACCGTACGCCGCATTGACGCTATATAAAGGCGCGCTCTACGGAACCACGATTCAGGGTGGCGGCAGTTCGAATTGTTTGCAAGGCTGCGGAACCGTCTTCGCGGTCACCACCGCGGGCAAGGAGCACGTCGTCTACGCCTTCAAGGGCGGCAGCGACGGCGCGGCTCCAGTGAGCGATGTCATCGCCGTAAACTCAACGCTCTTTGGAACAACGCCGAACGGCGGCAAAAACGGCACCGGCACGATCTTCAAGACGAGCACAACGGGCAAGGAGCAAGTGCTCCACTCTTTCGGCAGCGGTTTGGACGGCTCCGAACCCGAGGCTGGGCTCGTTAGCCTCAACGGCAAGCTGTACGGCACGACGAACGGCGGCGGCCAGCATTTTAACGGCACCGTCTTCTCGGCCACTACTGCGGGAAGCGAACACGTCGTCTACGACTTCAAGGGCGGCAGCGACGGCGCGAATCCCGAGGCCGACTTGGCCGTGTTCAAGAACATCCTGTACGGAACAACGGCCACCGGAGGAGCGGCGAGTGTCGGCACCGTCTTTTCGGTGAGCCCCTCGGGTAGCGAGCACGTACTCCACGCGTTCAAGAGCGCATCGGAGGGTTCGGATCCGCGAGGCTCCCTGGTTGTCGACGCCGGGTCGCTCTACGGAACGACGTCAATGGGCGGAGCGAATCAGTTCGGGACGATTTTCAAAGTAACGCCGTAACGCAAACCTACGTCCGGGGCAGCGTGACGATCCAAAACATGCTGATCACCAAGAGAAGGGTCGCGATGCCGACGATGACGGCGCGCGGCCCGGCGTAACCGAATCGCTGGCTCAGCGCTGTCAAAAAGAGCACCGTCGCGAGAAAGACGGTGACGCGGACGTAATCGTCGCCGGTCTCACGAGTTTCGACCCCCTTCTTGAAGTAGTCGGAAGCGACGCTTTCGTATCGGTCGGACGCCGACGCGTTGGCGTTCTTATACTGAGGCATGAAGATCGGCCCCGGCGGCGCGTTTTTATTGTGCAAGGGGTCGAGGTGGAACCAGGCCCTGAAAGCGACTTCATACTCGGGACGAAAACGCCGCTCGTAGAATTCTGCCAGCGGTCCGTGACCGGCGATTTTAGCCGCGATCCAGCCGTTAAACGTGACGATGTCGTACAGCCGGTCTTGGCCCGCAAGCGTCGACTTCTCTTGGGAGAGCACCGTGTAGCGTTCGTAGAGCGCGTAATGTTTGGTCGATATGCCCTCCCAGCGCGAAGCTTGATAGCCGCTCCACGCCGTCGCGACCGCCACGATCGCTAGGACGATGGCTTCCGCCATCCCCAGCCACGCATCGCGGCCGCGCACGTGAGCGCCAACATGATGGGCGAGATCGTGGGCCAACTCCACGTTGTAGGATTCAGGCATAATCGCGCCGAGTACTCGCGTTCATCGACGCACATCTTTACTTGCGGCAATGGCAAAACCTGGAAG
>CAZMPP010000124.1:0-7838 GCA_964568035.1 uncultured bacterium | reverse complement strand
GCAACGAGGTAATTTCAGCGAAAGACGGCCGCGTGGAAGATGCCGGCCGGCTCGTGGATCGCGTGCGCGCCCGCGATGCCGGCGCGTTCGAGCGGCTCTATGACGAGTATCACCGGCTGGTATACGGCCTGGCGGTGCGCGTTCTCGCCGACCCTGCCGGCGCTGAAGACGTTACCCAAGCCGTGTTTCTCAAGCTGTGGACTAACCCCGAACTGTTCCGCGGCGGTAACTTTGCCGGCTGGCTGGCCCGCGTCGCTCGCAACCGCGCCGTCGACGTGCTGCGCAGCCGGGCGGTGCGCTCGGAGAGCGATCTTCCCGAAGCCCTCCCGGCCGACGATGCGTTGGAGGATACCGCCTTCGCCCGCCTCGACGCCGAGCGCGTCCGGGCGGCGCTCGCACAATTACCGGACGAGCAGCGCAGCCTCATCGAGCTGGGTTTCTTCGGCGGCATCACGCAGGAACAGATCTCGCGGCAGACCGGCCTTCCATTGGGAACGGTCAAAACTCGCATGCGAACCGGGCTGCGCCGGCTTCGTAGCGCGTTGGAAGACGCGGTGACGGTATGACTTCGCACGACGAGCTGCTGGATAACGTCGCGGCGTACGCTTTAGGCGTGCTTTCGCCGGCGGAGGCGATCGAGGTGCGCGCCCATCTGCAGACGTGCGAGGCGTGCCGCGCCGAGTATGAAGCGCTACGTCCGGCGGTTACCGCCGTGGCGTACTCGGCCGAATCGTGCGCCGACCCGTCTACGGGCGCCGTTGCGAGCCCGCTGCTCAAGGCGCGCATCATGAAGCAAGTCCGCGCCGAAGCCGAGCGCAAACCGGCTCCCGCTTCCTGGCCGGCCTATGCGCTGGCGGCAGCATGCGTGGCCGTGGCCCTCATCAGCACGTTCGCCAACTTCTCGTTGCGAAATCAGCTAAGAAGCGCCCAGGCCGTGATCGGCACGCAGCAGCAGCAGAACTCGCGGCAGGCGCAGCAAAACGCTCGGCAAGCGCGGCAGAATGCCGAGCAGAGTCAGACGATTGCCGATCTCACGGCGAGCAACGCGTCGCGTTATCGCTTCGGAAACGGCGAGGTGCTCGCGCACGGGCCGCGCCTCTACCTGGCAATGCGCGCGCTTCCGGCGCCGCCTCCGGGGAAGGTCTACCAGGCCTGGACGCTGCCGAAGGGCTCGAAGAAGATGGCGCCCTCACTGACCTTCCGGCCGTCGGCCGGCGGTGTAACGGTCATTCGTTTGCCCGAATCGGCTCTGGGTGTTACGGCTGTCGCGGTCAGCGTGGAGCCTGAGGGCGGCTCCAAGCAGCCTACGAGCACCCCGATCGCCGTCACCCAGTTATAACCCGGCAGGTCAATCCAAAAGCCCGATCCGGCCGTTTCTTTGCGAGATACACCTCGCGGAGAGCTACAGGCTCGGGAAAGGAAACTATGAAGAACCTGCGATTGACCGCCGCTCTTGCGGTCGCCCTCTCAGTTCTCGGCAACGGTATCGCGTCGGCCGCCCTGATGCCCAACGTCGTGAGCGAACCGACACGTTTCTCAGGCGGCTGCTGCGTGTACACCGGCGCACCCGCGCTGAAGGTAACGCTGTCGATGGTTGAAGCGGGCGGAGGTCCGAAGGACTTCAGCACCGTCACCCTGCTCAAGGTTCTGACCGGTCCGCTCTTCGACGCCGAAGTCGCGAAGCTGACGAAGGAGTACGGTAAGGACCAAGTAGCTCAGTTCCTCAAGACCTTCGATTTCGTCGTCAACGACTCGCTGCGCATCGTGACCGAGAAGAAAGTCGCGCTTCCCAGCGCGCCCGAGCCGAATCCAAAAGACGGTAAGGCCCTAGCGGCCGCATTATGGTCGGCCGGTCAAACCGGCGAAGGGTTCAACGTCGAAGTGATGCTCGACCGGGCCGTATCGCATCCGATTCACGTCCAAGTGATGAAGGACATCGACGCCAAGTACGGGCTCGCCGCCGACGCGCAGTATCACGCCATTCTCACGACGGCGATGAAGGATCTCGCTGCGGCGTATCATCTGAGCTGAGCGCAGGGTAGGGCATGCAAGGGCGACGAATCTGCCGGCCTTATGCAATCACGCCGCTTTATTACTACCTTCGTTCTCATCGCCGCCATCGCGGTGGGTGCAGCCTCGTCGGCAGCACCCGCCGCATCGGGCGGCTGGGCTTGGGACTCGGTAACCAAGTTTCAAATGAGCGGCGATCAGTCGTCGCTGCAGCCGGGGTCGTTCGATGACGACTTTGGCAAGGCTTCGGCCGCGCAGCCCGAGCAGCAAGAAGGCAAAGGTGGGATTTTTAATAAGATCGCGCAGGCCGTAAACGTCAGCCAGAACATGCAGGCGCTGATGAGCAACGGCATCGCCGAACACCACTACGTCGCCGGTACCAAGGAGCGAGTCGACCAGATCGGTCAGATGACGGCAACGATCACCGACTGCGGCGCGCGGACCATTACGTATCTGGATCTGCGCAAGAAGACCTATCGCGTTAACTCGATGGACGCGCGAGACGTGGATACCCCGTCCGGCGGCAGCAGCAGCCCCTCGCCACGCGCGACCGACGACGGTACGCGGGTCGCCATGACTATCGAGAATGCAGCGCTGGGAGCGCGCAACGTCAACGGCGCGGCGACCAACGGCTATCGCTCCAACATAACGATGACCGAGACCAAGCGTTCGGGCGAATCCAATACGCAGACGGCCAACCTTTTGGCCTATTATTCCTCGCAGCCCAATCCAATGCTTCTGTGTTATCACGGCGCCGGCAATGCGACCAACATGGGCAGCGTCATGACTGCCGGCTATGCGCGCTTGATGCGAGCCCTCGCGTTGAGCGGTAAGAGCTCGCGATTCAGCGTAAAGCAGAGCGGACCAACGATGCCGCTTGGAAGCATGGCGATGTGGGACGCGGTTACGTTCTCCAACGAAGGGACCCGCGCGGCGACGGTGATCAGCGAACGCGCCAACTTACATCCGATCGCGGCAAACGATCCGGTGTTCGCAATCCCGGCCGGTTTCCAAGAAGCGAAGTAGCTTGAAGTACGTTCTCTACTATCAATCGGCGCCGGACTTTGCGGAGAAGGCGCCGGCACACTTCCCCGCGCACCAAGCGCGCTGGAAGGAGTTTCAGTCGGATGGGACGCTGTTAATGGTAGGTCCGTTCGCTAATCCGCAAGAGGGCGCAATGGCGATCTTCACCACGCGTGAAGCCGCCGAGGCCTTCGCCAAGGGCGATCCATTCGTGATTAACGGCGTGGTGTCGCACTGGGTCGTGCGCGAGTGGAACGAAGCGATTTTCTCAGCGTAAAAGAATAGGAGAGTAATTATGACACCTGCTGCATTGAATGCGTATCTCCACAAGACCGTAATCATTCAACTGCAAGATGCAACGCAACTGACCGGGAATCTAGGACAAAACAGCGACGGCAGCTACAGCGTTCATTCTTCCGACTCGAGTGGAAGTTCGACGTCGGCCCAGTCTTTCCAAGCGTCCGACGTGCAGACCGTCAGGGAAGCGTAAACCGCTTCGCTATTGCCGAACAGAGCAAACCGAAATTGTGAGCCCGGGCTGGGTCCGGCGATCTCTCTACGAAAGCGGGTCAACTCCAAGTTCTTAATCATTTCATCCGGCATGATTGAACCGTCCGACTCCTACGAAAATAATCCGCCCGAGCGTTCAACGCACCGGCTCGAAGCGTTTTCCGACATCGTTATTGGTTTCAGTCTCGCACAACTCGGCTTGACGCTCGTCATACCGCCGCATGCGATTGAGTTCGTGACACGACCCGCCGGCATCTTTGCATTCGTCCTTACCTTCATGGTTGTCAGTCGCTTTTGGTGGGTCAACCATTTTGTTTTCACACACTACTTTCGGGCAAATCGATTGATGGTCGCTTTCGACTTTTTGGGGCTTGGCAGCTTACTCTTACAAGTCTTTGCGCTACAACTCTATCTGCACTTCGTTCCACTTGAGGAAGGTGCGGTGGCTTCGCGGATCTATTTCGCTCTCTTCTCGCTAAGCTATGGAACGCAAGGCGCGATGCTCGCAGTCGGTTTGCGCTACCATTGGGACTCCCTTTCGCCTCAATTGCGTCGCGAAGCAGTTCGCGTCTTATTTGGTCGCGCCGGGATCGTCGCAGGCTCAGCGCTCGGAAATCTGCTGGCGAGCAACGATCTCGCGAAAATCTTTATCGCGGTTGGTAAGCAGTCTACGCTCGTAGCGAACCTACCGTCTTCTCTCCTCGTGTACACGTTGCTCGGCATTATCCTTGGCGCGATCGCATCATGGTTCATACCACGTTTGTTCCACTCGCTTCGTACCGTATGACGGCGGGGTTTGCGCCCAAAGTGATGAGGGACCGGCTTTTACCGATCCCCTTTTCGAGGCTCACCGCTAGCGCGCCGTCCCGCTAGCATTCGCTTAGGGATTTCTAGCGCGGACCCTATTTACGCCAAGTCGCTCGGAACGAGTGAATATCGAGGCGCCCCTTGGCGGGCGAGTGAAGTGGGATCGCGCCGCGCATCGTCCCGGCCGGCTCGATTGGTCTGCTGCTTCAAAGCCACGTTGCCGTCGAAGCTAGCGCCAACGTGTGGCTTGGCGTGTCGATCGAAAATGGCGATTGCGCGCGGCGGGCGGTCTCGATGGTTTCTGGTAGGTTTGGGCCATTTGGCCCTCTGAGGGCTGCCGTTCGTAATGCTATCCTGACCGAGAGGGGGGAATTGTTCTCATGACGGTCTGGTTCCGGCGTTGGGCTGTAAGCGCGAGCCTTATTCTCATTGCGGGGTGCGCAAATGCGCCACTGACGCCTGCAGGCGCAGTGACAGACGCGGCCGGCACGCGAAGTTCGTTAATGCGGCCTCAAACGAAGCTCGGAGATCTGCTCTATTACTCCGGGGCCGGTCAGTACGGAAACGAGACGTATATGCTTTCGTTTCCTAAAGGTGAGCTTATCGGCAGCTTCGCGGGTGACGGAGTCGTCTGTCCAGACAACGCGGGAAACGTTTGGCTCGCCGCCTACCCAGACAGATACGTCAGCAAAGAGCTTGCGGAATTTGCCCATGGCGGCGAAACGCCCATAAAAACTATCGATGTTCCCAGCGTTCCCAGCGATTGCGCCGTTGACCCCGTTACGAAAGACCTGGCTGTGGTGTTTGGCAAAAGCCAGGTCTATATTTACAATAGTGCTTCATCTTTGCCGCGAACGCTTACCACGAACTTCGGAGTGGAAAGCTGCACTTATGATAGCAGCGGCAACCTCTTCGTGCTCGGAGGTCGCCCAAAGGGATACGGCGAGATTGCAATAGTCGCCGAGTTGGCGAAGGGTGCCAAGAAGTTTAAACGGCGCTGGGGTTATCGAAACGGTACAGGTAACACCAGCGGCATTGGATGGGACGGCACGTATATCACGATCGGCACGGGCGCCTTTATGACTCCCGCCGTCGCTCGGTTTTCGGTTCGTGGAAAGCACCTGAAGGAGCAAAAGGGACTCGGGAGCGGACTTAGGGGAATCACTTTCATCGACGCGTACTGGACTCAGGGCTCCAAACTTATTTTGACTGACAGCGGCGGAGGCGGAGGAGTCGCCTCGATTTACATGTACGCCTACCCTGCTGGTGGCCGGCCGGTCAAGAAGATCGGGCAGAACGTCGTGCCGGGTTTGGTCGAAACAAGCGTTGCCGTTAGCGTCGCCCCTTAGCCTTCCTGCGTCTTGCATTTGGGCACGTCTGCCCTTCGATATCACGCACCGGTCGATACACTGTGAGTCACAAAAGTACTACCGATTGTTTCATCGGACGCGTCCTCCATTGAGTGCGGCTACTCGCGCGGCCATCGCCATGATCGTCCACATCGGGTTCACACCGCTTGATTGCGGAAAGACCGATGCGTCGGCAACCAGCAGATTCGCGTAGCTCCAGACGCGGCCGGCCGGATCAACTACCGACGTTTTTGAGTCTGAACCCATGGCGGCCGTGCCCATCTGGTGCGCAGAAAAGAGAATCTGCCGGTTCGGTGCAATGCCGATCCGGGCAATGCGCTCGGCAAACTCCTTGCGGCAGGAGGCAGTCCATTGCCGGCGCTCGACTTCGATCGGGTGACTGTGCAGCGTGAGCATGCGCGTCGCTCCCGCGGCAAAACCGAGATCGAAGAGCCCGGTGAGTCCGGCGAGCACGTTTTCGCCGTCGAACGAAGAGAGACGATAGCGAATGGCGGCCTCATCGTCGAGGTCGATCGATCCCGGATCGCGGTCGCGCGTGAGTGCAAAGAGCGTCGCGGCATGGGGAAGCCGTTCCATGAGCGACGCATGCTGCGCGCGATTCACCCAGGGCAGCGCGAGCGCGGCCGTTCCCGGATGGGTGGGCGCGACCTCGACCTTTGCGCCATAGTTGCCCCTGCGGTAATTAAACGCATCCGAATGGGCGGTCTGCATGGGGCCGCTCCACGGCTCGATCCGCTCGTCGAACTCGGCGATGCTTGCGGCGACCGGATGCAGGAACAGGCGGCGGCCAAGCAGCGGGTGATTCACGCCGCTGCGGGCTAAGAGGCCTGGCGTTCGCAAGGAACCCGCGCAAACGACGACCAGATCGGCCGTTACCTCGAGGTCGCGAATTTCATCGGAATCCGGCTTTTGGCGCACCGCAATGCCGGTCGCACGGTCGCCGCTTAGGATTATGCGTAACGCGGTTGCGTTGGCGTAGATTGCGCCGCCCGCGTCAGCGACGTCATGCAAGTAGGTCGCCGCGGTCGAACGCTTGTTGGCGTACCGGCAGCCAACGCCGCAGTACCCGCAACCGTCGCCGCACGAAGCTGCTGCATTGCGCGGGCTCTCGGCCGCATGTACGCCGAGGGCCCGCGCTCCATCGAGAATGACGCGATTGTTGGCGTTGTGCCGGCCGAGGATTGCGATGCCGAGGCGTTCTTGGACGGCATCGTAAAACGGCGCGAGCTCGTCGCCTAACGTGGCGACGCCGCTCTGTTGGGACCACTCGGCGGCAATGGCCTCGGGCAGACGCAAGCTCGTACACCAGTTGACGGTCGTGCCGCCGCCGACGGTCGCTCCCGCCAGAACGGCGACGCCGAGATCGCGACTCGACGTCAAAGCGCCGTCTAAATAAAGTTCGGACATCAGCATCTCGCGCTGAGTGAAGCGCTGCGTATTGTAGGCGCCGCCCGCTTCGACGACGACGACGCGCTTGCCGGCGCGCGCGAAGGCCGAAGCGATCACGCCGCCGCCCGCGCCGCTGCCGATCACCACCACGTCGGCGCGAACACGCTCACCGTTGCGGGCGAGCGCGAGCGGAAGTGGAGCGTCGGCGGCGGCATCGTCGTGGCGCGGACCTGGATAGCCGATGCGCGACCACGTCGGATTCTCGCTGACGGGGTCGCTTTCGGCGTAAGCGAGCCAGAGCGTGAGACGTTTAAGCGCGGCAAAACCGGTGTTCAGCTTCGCGACTGGTGCATCGCGCAGAGACGACAGCGCCGCACGCCCGGAGGCGCGATGGTGCATCGGGAGCCAGAGCAGGTCGAGCAGCTGCTGCAGCTCGGCGCGCCGCCGCGGAGTCAACGAGTCGATGGCGCGCGCGGCGAGTTCGGTCACGCGGTCTATTCGTGAGTCCTCCGGCGCGAAGATTGCCGTGACCTTACGCAGGGTCGCCAAACGGCGAGCATTCACCGGCCTATTCCACCGGCGGTGCGACGGGCGCGGGCGTGTTCCGAGGCGGCCGGTGCAGCAGCGACATCGAGACATACGCCCCGATCCACGAGCCGATTGCGGCAAAGACGACGTAGCGCCAGTCGCGCGTGTACGAAATCACGGCGAACGACGAGAGCAAGTACC
>CAZMPP010000123.1:0-7846 GCA_964568035.1 uncultured bacterium | reverse complement strand
CGCCTGCGCGCTCTCTTCGTCGCTGGTGATTTCTATGAGCGAAGCGGTCGGCACGATCAAGGGCCGCGAGAAGAGCGTGTGCGGCAACAGCGGCACGACGCCGAATGCCTCGACGCTCGGCGCGATCAACGACCCGCCGGCGGAAAGAAAGTAGGCCGTCGACCCGGTCGGCGTCGCAACGCAGATTCCATCGGCAGCGATGCGCGTTACCGCGCCGTCGTCAACGCGCAGCCCGAAAGGGACGATGCGCGAGAACTCGCCCTTACGCACCACTACGTCGTTGAGCGCGAAGTAGCGCTGTCCGTTATACTCGGCCTCAAGCGCGGTCCGCTCGTCAATGAAAAGACCTCGCGCGACCAGCGACGGCAGGTCCGAAAGACGCGGGTCGTCCTCGTCGAGCTCGGTCAGGAATCCCAAGCGGCCGGTGTTGACGCCGAGCAGCGGAAGATCGTGTTCGACCGCGACTCGCGCCGCGCGCAGCAGCGTGCCGTCGCCGCCGACGGTGACGAGCAGCGCTGCGGCCGGCGCGGCGGCCGGATCGACCACGTCGAATCCGCCGGCACGAAAATCGCCCGCAACCCGGCTCGCAATCGAGCGCGCGTGCTCGCGGGTCGTATCGACGTATAGCGCGATGACCTTCTTTTCGAGTGCCGGCAGCGCCGTCATGATCCACCCTCTTCGTCAACGACTGCGTCGAGTCGTGCGTCTTCCAACGGTATTCCTTCCCGTCGCAAGAGCATCAAGAACTCACGGTTTCCCGCCGGCCCGCGCAATGGGGACGCGGTCAGGCCGACCGCGACCAGGCCCAGCAGCGCCGCACCCTGGCGCACCTCCCGCAGCACCGCGCGGTGCGTCGCGGGGTCGCGAACCACCCCGCCGCCACCCACTCGCTCCCGGCCCGCTTCGAACTGCGGCTTGACCAGCGCGACGATCGATCCGCCCTCGCGCAAATACGCGATGGCGCGCTTAAGCATCGTTCGTAGTGAGATAAACGACGCGTCAATAACGATAAGGTCGAACCCGTCGGAGAACGCATCGTTGGGAAGCAGCCGGAAGTTGGTCCGTTCGAGAACGCGTACGCGCGGATCGTTGCGCAGCCGCCAATCCAGCTGTCCGTAACCTACGTCGACGGCCGTCACGCTGCGCGCGCCGCGCTGTAGGAGGCAATCGGTGAAGCCGCCGGTAGAAGCGCCGACGTCGAGCGCTTCGTTACCGGCCACGTCGAGCTGGAATTCGGCCAGGGCGTGTTCGAGCTTCTCCCCGCCGCGGCTAACGAACCGGCGCGGCCGCTCGATCTCGATCGCGGCCAGCGGCGCGACGTTTTGCCCCGGCTTCGTTGCCACAATGCCTCCGACGCGCACGCGCCCTTCCATGATCAGGCTGCGAGCTTGCGACCGCGTGATGCCGTTGCGATCGGCAACGACGTCGTCGAGCCGGAGTTTCACCAAGCAAAGCGCCTGATTGAGTTCCGAATCACATACACGTCGACCGTGGCTTATCGAACTGGGGGCTTTTTAAAAAGGAAGTTCGTCGGAGAGATCTTCGGGTGCGCCGTTTTGAGCCGCCGCGTCGCCGCCCGACATCGCGGTATCGATCTGCGCTTGCGCGCTCTTGAGCATCGCCTCGCACTCGCGGCTCAGCGTTTTGCCTTCTTTGAAAAGCTCGATGGCACGCTCGAGCTCCGTGCGGCCGCTTTCGAGCTCCTTGACGATCGCGTCGATCCGATCGAGCTTTTCTTCAAAGGTCTTCGGCGCTGCGTTTTTCATCGGCTCCGATGCTTTCGACTCGGGCAGTTAGGCTCCCGTGAAAGAGCCGGGCTTCGATTTCATCCCCGCGCGCTGCCTCGTGCGCGTCGCGCAGTGCGCGACCCTTCAACGAAACGATGGCATAGCCGCGCTCGAGCGGCTTGCGCGGATCGGACGAATCCAGCTTACTCCGCGCGAGCGTTAGCAGATTTCCACGATGTTCCAGAGTCCGGCTGCCCACGGCGCCGACGCGTTCGCTGCGGATGTCGACCGAACCGCGCCAGCGCGCCAACGCATGCGTGGGCCACGCCGTCAACATGGTCTGCAGCCGTGTCAGGCGCTCGCCGCGCCGCGCCAGCTGCAACGCCGGATTCTGCACGTCGAGCATTCGCTGCAAGCCTTCAAGCCGGCGGCGCCGGTCGAGCAGCATGCGCTGCCCGGCGTTTGACAATGCCTCGTCGAGCTTGTCGCCGCGCCCACCCGCGCTCCCGGCAATGCTGCCGATCTCGCGGTCGAGTTGGAGCGTCAGGCGCGCTAGCCGCTCGCCCCCGCGCTGCCACAAGCTGGCGATAAATTGTGCCGCGTTCGAGGGCGTCTCACAAACGTAGTCCGAAACCTCGTCGGCCAAATGGTGGTCGGCCGTGTGCCCGATGGCCGTGATGATCGGCGTCGTGCACCGCCATACGGCGCGCACCACCGGCTCGCAGTTAAAGGGAAAAAGATCTTCGTACGAACCGCCGCCGCGCGCCAAGACGATGACGTCGGGGCACACCCGTGCCGCACGGTCGAGCGCTTCGGCGATTTCGACGTCGGCACCCAGACCCTGAACGCGAGTTTGAATGAACTCGATACGCACTTGCGGCGCGCGTTCTTGAAGCGTCGTCAGAAAATCTTCGGCGCCCTTTCCGTTCGCCGAAACGAGCCCGACGACGCGCGGAAAAGCCGGAATCGGCAGCTTGTGTTCGCGATCGAAGTATCCGAGCCGGCGAAAGCGCTCCTTTAACTCTTCGTACTGACGAAAGAGCTCGCCGATGCCGGTGAGCCTTACGCTTTCGACCAACAACTCGTAGCGGCTGCGCCACTCGGCGACGCGCACGCGTCCTTGCGCGATAATGGCCGAACCGGGCCCGATGTTCGGAAACTTCTGCGCGCGGCTGGAATAAGCGACGCATTGTAAGACCGCGCGCTCGTCCTTGAGGGTAAAGTATACGGTGTTATTTCTCTCCGACCACTCCGAGACTTCGCCGCTCACCGCGATTGAGTCGAAGGCGCGCACGCGGTCGAACACGCCGTGCATGCGCGCTGAAAACTCTCCGACGGTGTAGATATTCAACGGCGCGGTGAGGGCGATTCGGAATCGGTCGCTGAGGGCGACGGCAACGGACTCGGTGAAGGCGGCAGCGTTGGCAGCTCGTCGGGAGGCATCGCGTCGGCGGGCGGCACGGTCGGCTGCACCGCACCGGCCGTATCCACGGTCCGGTCTTGAGAGCCGTACGGATCCATCGAGCCGCAGCCGGATTGCGATTCGGTTCCCTTGAGATAATATTCGCTACCGCGCCCACAGCCGGCAACTTTTTCGACTTCGTCGAGCGGGAACGGGAATTCGTGCGGCGGCGTGCCGGCCAACGCGGCCTTCATGAAGCGCGCCCAAATTCGTGCCGGAATGTTGCCGCCGTAGGATTCATTCATCGGTGTGTAGTCGTCGTTGCCGAGCCAGACGGCCGCGACCAAGTCGGGAGTGAATCCTACGAACCACGCATCGCGGAAGCTCGAGGTCGTACCGGTCTTGCCGGCCGCCGGACGGCCGAGGACGGCGTTAGGATACCCTGTGCCGCGGGCGATGACGTCTTGGAGCATAGACGTGACGATGTAGGCGGTGCCGGCGCTGACCACGTCGGTCTCCTGCGGTACGCGATTGTCGAGCACGACGTTGCCGAGCGAATCTTTGATCGTGCGAAACGGCGTCGGATCGATGTGCAGTCCCTGGTTGGCGATCGTCCCAAAACCGGCCGCTTGATCCAAAACCGAAACGCCCGAAGATCCGAGCGCAAGCGAAAGGTTTGCCTCCAGCGGCGCCGTCACGCCCATGCGGTGCGCGTAGTCGATGACCTTGTCTAAGCCGACGCGCTCTGCGATCTTCACCGCGACGATATTTCGCGACATGGTCAGCGCTTCGCGTAGAGTGATCGCGCCCATATAGCTGTTGTCGTCGTCCATCGGCGTCCAGTGCGTTCCGTCGCCCATCGGATAGCTGACCGGAGTATCGTCAATAATCGTCGCGGCGGTCATGCCGGTATCGATAGCCGCGGTGTAATCGTAGATTTTGAACGACGAACCGGGCTGCCGGTGCGCTTGCCACGCACGGTTGAACTGATTGCGCAGCGTAAATCCGGTTCCACCAACCATCGCCAAAATCTCACCGGTCGACGGGCGCAGGGCCACCAAGGCCGCCTGGTGCGCGCCGATTCCCTCGCCAACGGCCTGGTTGACGCCCCAGGTCACCGCTTCTTGCGCCTCGTCCTGCATGCGCTGGTCGAGCGACGTGTAGACCTGCAACCCGCCCTCCTCGACAGCATTGCGGCCGAAGATCTGCTCGAGGCGCGCGATCGCGTATGTGGTGAAGTACGGATAACGATAGCCTTGCAGTCCCGTCAGGCGCGGCGCGATCAAATCGAGCGGACCCTCGTAGGCGGCATCGGCTTGCGCCGAGGTAATATAGCCGCTCTCGACCATTCGGTCGAGCACGTGTCGCTCGCGGTCGCGGGCCAGCGGAAGATTGGCAAACGGCGAGTAGTCCGACGGCGCCGCAACGACGCCGGCGAGCATTGCCGCTTGGGCCACCGTCAGCTTGTCGACACCGCGCCCGAAGTACGTGTGCGCGGCAGCGTCAACGCCGTATGCTCCGGCGCCGAGATAGATGATGTTGAGATAGCGTTCGAGGATTTCGTCCTTGGTGTAGTAGCGCTCGATCTCCATGGCGAGCAGTGCCTCTTGCACTTTGCGAGAGAGCGAGACCTGATCGTTGAGAAAGAGCCGGCGAGCGAGCTGCTGCGTGATCGTCGAGGCGCCTTGAAACTGCTGATGGGTGACGTCGGCGAACGCGGCGCGAACTATGCTGACGAAATCGACGCCATGATGACGATAGAAATTATGATCCTCGTTGGCGACGAACGCATTCCGCACGACGGGCGGAATGCGCCCGATCGGAACGAATACGCGATTCTCGCGATAGACCGAGGCCAGCTGCGTGCCGTCGCGCGCGAAGATGCGCGTCGTACTTGCCGGCTGATAATCTGCCATGCGGCTGATGTCCGGAAGATTACGTCCATACGACGTGACGATTCCGGCGATCGCTCCGACGCTGAAGAGCGCCACTAAGAATACGACAACAAGGAAGCCGCGCCAGAAGCGCCCCCAGCCGCTACGGCGGCGCTTACGCCCTGGCATTGGCCACCGCGCTCAAGACGCCGTTGACAAAGCGCCCCGATTCCTCGGTTGAAAAGCGTTTGGCAAGCGAGACGGCTTCGTTAATAGCCACGGCCTTCGGCGTCTCCGGACGGCAGTGCAGCTCGAACGTCGCCATTTCCAGTAACAGCCGGTCGATCGTCGGAAGGCGCTCGATAGTCCATCCTTCCAGCAGCGGGCCGACGACGAGGTCGGCTTGTGGCGCGTAGCCGAGCGTGCCGAGCGTCAGCTCCTCGACGAACTTGCGCTGATCGCTGCTCGCCTCGGCGCCGACGACCTCGCGCAGCGCGTCTTTCGGCTCGCGGTTGCCCACGACCACCGAGTAGAGCACCATCAGGGCCTGCTCGCGAGCCAGCCGCCGCGCATTCACGACGTCATCGCGGAGAGCCGCTGGGGAAGAAACTCGATGTCGTAGTGGCCGGAACGGAACGACGGATCGGACAGAATCTCCAAGCATAGTCCGATGGTAGTACTGACGCCCTCCACCAGCGTTTCACGCAGCGCCCGTTCCATTCGCGCGATCGCCACCTCGCGGGTATCCCCGAAGGCGACGACCTTGGCGATCAGCGAGTCGTAGTAAGGCGGAATTACCGCGCCGGCATAGAGGTGCGTGTCGACGCGAATGCCCGGTCCGCCGGGAAAGACGATCTTGGAGACCAGCCCTGCAGCCGGGGCAAAGTTATTGTGCGGATCCTCGGCGTTGATACGGCATTCGATCGCGTGGCCGCGCGACACAAGATCGCGCTGTTCGTATCCGAGCGGCTCCCCCGCCGCGACGCGGATCTGCTCCTTGACCAGATCGATGTTGTACACCATCTCGGTAACCGGGTGCTCGACCTGAATTCGCGTGTTCATCTCCATGAAGTACGCCTCGTCGCCGACGACGAGGAACTCGAGCGTTCCGGCGTTGGTGTATCCCACGTGGCGGCAAGCGCGTAACGCCATCTCGTGCAGAGCGGCCCGGGTAGTCGGCGCGAGATTCGGAGCCGGCGTCTCTTCGACGATCTTCTGATGCGCCGGTTTCTGCACCGAGCAAACGCGCTCGCCCAAGTGAACGATATTGCCGAAAACGTCGCCGAGCACTTGAACCTCGATGTGGCGGGGCGAGCGTACCAACTTTTCCATATAGACGCGCCCGTCTTTGAAGCTCGCTTCGGCTTCCGCAGTCGCGCCCGCAAACGCCCGCGGTAGTTCGCCGGCATCGCCGACGACGCGCATCCCGCGACCGCCGCCTCCCGCCGTAGCTTTGATCATCACGGGATAGCCGATCGACTCGGCAGCCGCATAAGCTTCGTCGACCGATGCCAGCACGTCGGTTCCCGGCGTGGTTGCGACGCCCGCTTCTTTTATCATGCGCTTCGCCGTTGCCTTGTCGCCCATCTGCGCGATGACCGATGGCTTAGGACCGATGAAGGTCAATCCATGGTCGTTGCAAATCTCGGCGAATCGCGCGTTTTCGGCCAAGAATCCGTAACCGGGGTGAACGGCGTCGCAGTTGGTGATCAGGGCGGTCGAGATAATGTTCGGAATGTTGAGATAGGAGCGTCCCGCCGGCCCGGGCCCGACGCAAAAGGCTTCGTCGGCCTGTCGCACGTGCAGCGATTCGCGATCCGCTTCGGAGAAGATTGCTACCGTCGCGACGCCGAGTTCCTGACAGGCGCGATTGATTCGCAGCGCGATCTCGCCTCGGTTGGCGATCAGTACCTTACGAAAAATTTGTCTTTACCTCTTCGCGCTTATCCGCGCGCCACTAAAAAGAGCGGTTGGCCGTATTCGACCGGTGCGCCGTCGCGCACGGCGATGGAAAGCAGGCGGCCAGATCCCATGGGATGCACGGCCGTGCGAATGCCGAGCGCTTCAATGTACCCCAGCTCCCGGTCGGCGTCGAACGCTTCGCCTTCAACCGGGGCCGGCCGCGCAACATGGAAGATTCCAACGAGGTCGGCGTTGATGGTATCGACTCGTTGCGGCGCTGCCTCGGCCTGCGCGTATGCCCCGGGCGTTCCCTCCATGGCCCTCGGTTGACGGCGCACGATCTCGACCTCTTCGTCGCCGCGAGCGATGCGCACGCGTACGGCATCGCCGCCGGCAAGAAACTCCGCGAGGGCTTCAATCCGCGCGGCGAGCGGCCTCAATCCATTCTCGGGCATCGGCAGGACGCTTTCGCGCGGCGCGGGAGCGCACCTGGGACGCGCGTAGGACGCGACGGCGTCGAGTTGGGATTTCTCGAGCGCATCGCGTTGCGCGGCAAAGCGCTCGTCGAGCTCGGCTAACGGAACGAGTACAAAGGCGCGCTCGTGTAAATGCGGGTGCGGCACCCGTAATCCAGGCTCGTCGATTGCGCGGTCGTCGTACACCAGCAGGTCGAGATCGATGACGCGCGGACCCCACCGTTCGCCCTCCGTTCTTCCCAGACGGCGCTCGATCGCCCTGAGAGCGTCGAGCAGGTCGCGTGGAGCGTGCTGCGTTTCGAGCGCGACGACGCCGTTGAGAAACCACGGCTGATCGGTCTTGCCCCACGGCGCCGTTCGATAGAGCGTTGAAACCGCAGCGATCGTTCCCAGATCGCTCAACGCCTCGAGCGCGCCTTCGACGTTACGTTCGCGATCGCCGAGATTCGTTCCGACGCCGACGTA
>CAZMPP010000122.1:0-7931 GCA_964568035.1 uncultured bacterium | reverse complement strand
GTTACCGGCGACTCTTTCTCGATGGACCTCAAACTCAACCGTTTCATGGTCGCCGGCCACGTCACACTTCACGACGCGACCGGAACGGTCAACGGCGCCGCAATCGCCGACTTTCTCGACTATAGGCGCATCTATTTCGTCCCGGTAACGAGCGAGCCCGATCGCTGGACGTTCCTCGACGGCGACCTCGCCCATCCGGTAAAAGGGCGTGAAATGCCCGGCGACACGTTTTACTTTCCATCGGTTAGCGAGCACCCAAGCATCACCGGCACCGGCGCCGTCATCGGCACCAAAAATTACGTGCGTTTCATCAACGCACACACGTACTTCCTCAACGCCGGCATCCCGCTCGGCACCTACGTCGTGAACTTCTCATCGAACCAGTATTTCGCCCAGAACACGCTCTCCGGAGCGAGCGTCGATCTCACCTGGAACATGGTCGGAAGCCCCAACGCGCTTACCGCTATGCACCTGCGTTACGATCCGACCTATAAGACGTATCTCTCGTTCGAGCAGCATTTCGTCGGCGAGCACGAGTACGCGATTTTGTCGGTAAATCCGGCGACGCGCGCCGATAAGTGGTGGAACCTCGCGCTCTACGAAAAGCTGGGCTCGCGATTCCAGATTCAGAGCTTCACGCAATTCTACACGCAGCAGAACTGGTTCAACGAACCCCGGGCGGCGCAGCAGACGACCTTTCTCAACGCCACTTATGCCTTTCCGCATTCCTACGTAACGGCGTCCGCCCAGCTAACGAACTACAGCCTCCTCGGCCCCGGGGGCCTCGAAGAGCACAACTCGGTAGCCGGAAGCCTCGACCACCCCTCGCAGGTTCAGCTCACCGCCTCGAGCTTCCAAAATCGCATTGCGAACTGGCCCCTCTTCGAGCAAATCTACGAGGGCTACGGATTTAACCACGATACGGTCGGCGGAAACCAGTATTTGCAAGGATTTCCGGGTGAAGGACCGCCGATACCGACCCCGGGTCTCCAGGCCTACGGCGCAGCCTGCCCCGACCAGCACGGCGTCAAGAATCCGCCGGTCTACTTCTGCCCGGTCTACACGACGATTTGGAATACCGTTTTCGGCTTCAATCTTTACACGCCGGCGATTAAGCTCAATAGCCAAGCCAATCCCTATCAAACCTACTATTTCAACGCCAGCTTCAACAAACAGTATCAGTGGAACTCGCTGCCGCACTGGATCAACACCTCGTCCGAGAACTTTTCAATCAGCCGGCAGTTCTCGCACGCACTCAACACTTACGTGGGCTATCAGATCCTTAATACCGGCGATTACTACATCAATGGCGGATATACGCCTTGCCATCCGGTCAATACTTTCTACTGTCCGCTGAGCTTCACGTCGTTTCGCGGCGTTTCGACCCAGCGGACGACGAGCCTAGGCATCAACGACGCGCCGACGCCCGAGTTCAACCTCTCGTTTCTCGTGCGCCACCACACGGACTTTCCGATTCCGGTGCCCGGCGTCTTTGGGTTGCCTCCGAACAATATCATCGGCCAGCCGCTCTATACTTCGTACTTAGGCCAAGCTCCGTACGACGCCACCGGTGAGGTACGCTTCAAGATCCTTCCGCATATGATGCTAGATGTGTCGCGCACCCTATACTGGTATGGCAATCCCTATCGCACGCAGTTCTGGCAGCCCACCTTTGTCGTTCAGCTTCTGCCGATATGAAGCGAACGATTTCCGCCCTCGTCGCTATCTCGCTGGCCATCGTGTTAGTGGCCGCGGGCGCTTCGACGATCGTCGTCAGCGGCCAGCTCCTAGCCTACCAAGACGGGTACGTCTTTTTCACATCGGGCGACGGCTTTCGCGTAGCACAGAACGTCGTGATTCACGATGCCAAGAACGGCGGCGCAACGACGCTCCATCCGGCGCCGCGCATCTGGGCGCGCGCCACCTTCGATGCGTCCGGTACCGTTACCGAGCTCGATCTGTCACGCTATCCGCTCCCCGCTCAGGGGAACTTCGCCGACGTAACGCACTTCGCTGTGGCGCTCTCCTCGCCGGTCCCCAACCCCGACCTTCTCCAAGCAGTCGCGACCCCGGCGCCCGGCGAACCGGCAACGGTGGCGCAGCACTTCTCGGGGCGCCCGGTCTTGGTAACGTTCATCGTGCAGGTTCCGCCCTATACGCCTTTCACGTCTTCTATTTATATGGCGACCGACCAGAGCGGTTGGAATGCGCAAGCGATCCCGATGGACCGCGTCGATGCGCTTCACTATCAAATCACGCGCCGTTTTAACTCCGGCACCATTTTCCACTATCTCTACGATCGTGGGTCGCTGCAAACCCAAGAAATCGCACAAAATGGTTTGACCCGGGCGCCACGCAACTTCGTCGTAACCGACGCCGATGTACGCGTGATACGCGACACGGTTTATGCCTGGCAAGATGCCGCGCCCGGCGGGCTCAATCAGGTACAGCCGCAGATCATGCCGACGCCCTACAATCCGGCGCCATTCCCGAACCTGCCGCCGGGGTTACCGCCGCCGCAGCCTCCGCCGGGAAAGAAGCCTCCCCCCTAGCCGGCGTTTCGCGCTACCCTTTAGGCCCTACCGAACCGTTAGCGGAATCGATCGGCTAACGGCGTCACCGCGCGCGTTGCGCGCGATCACTTGCAACGTAAAGTTGCCCCGCACGAACCACGGCAGCGCGCCGATCTTGTAGGTAAGCTCGAAGCGGCCCGTGCCGGTCTTGTGCAGGCTCATGCCGTACCCGCCGATCCTCGCTTCAACGCTAGCGACGTTGGAACTCGTAACGACGCTTCCATAAACGTTGTCCCCGGGAGAGACCGTCGTCTCGCTGACCTGGACGTCCAAAATCTCCGGCGCTGCGTCGGGCGAAAGGCGCGGGACGGTTTTCACCGGCGTCGGCGTTGCGGTGGGTGCCGGCAATGCTGGTGAGGCGCTTTGGGCGGGTAGGGGGGTCGAAGTAGCTCGGGGTGCCGGGGTTGGCGCGGTTTTGGGAATGGGCGTCGCCCGGGTCGGCGCCGGTGACGGCACCTGCATCCTGGCGGGAGGCGGGGACTGCTCCGGATTGCCCGATTCCGCGCCGTGACTGCAGCCCGCTGCGACGAGCAAGACGGTAACGGCGAAGGCGGCCGGGCGGTAAACGCGCATCGCCGTAGGTTCTCAGGGGCGCGCGGCCGTTCCGCTGGGGCAAGCGGGGGCGCCTCATGCGTTGAAAGGCGTATCGCATGACCACCCAATCGCGCCCGATGCTCAGCATCGTCGTTCCGCTTTATAACGAGGCCGGTAACGTCGCGACGCTGCTGGAGCGCCTCACCGGCGTCACCGAGCGTTTGAGCGCGAGCGTCGACTGCGAGATCGTCATCGTCAACGATGGCAGCCTCGACGCCACCGCCGCGATGGTCCGCGAGCAGATGGCCAACCGCCGCAACATCGTGCTCGTCAATCTCTCCCGGAACTTCGGGCATCAGCTTGCCGCGACGGCCGGCCTCGAGATCGCGGGCGGCGATGCCATCGTCCTTATGGACGGCGATCTGCAGGATCCGCCCGAGCTGATCGATGCGTTCTTGGAGCGATGGCGCGCCGGATACGACGTCGTCTACGCGGTACGCCGCGCGCGACCCGGTGAGAGCCGCTTCAAACTCTTTACCGCGGGCGCGTTCTACCGTTTGATCAATCGTATGACGAAGATCGCCATACCGCTGGATGCCGGGGATTTCCGTTTGATGAGCCGTCGCGTCGTCGAAGCGCTTCGCCGCTCGCCCGAGCGGCATCGATTTCTGCGTGGAATGGTGAGTTGGGTCGGCTTCAATCAGACGGCGGTGGAATACGATCGCGACATTCGCTACGCCGGAACCACGAAGTATCCGCTGACCAAGATGCTCCGCTTCGCAATGGACGGCATCACTTCGTTCTCCGACATCCCTTTGCGGTTCGCTTCGTACCTCGGCTTCACGGTCAGCGCGGCGGCGTTCGTCTACGCGCTGGTGGTTATTTCGTTTAAACTTTTTAGCCTCAAGCCGCCCGCGTACACGCCCGGCTGGGCCTCCACCATCGTCGCCGTGCTCTTTCTCGGCGGCGTGCAGCTGATGAGCCTGGGAATCCTCGGCGAGTATCTGGGGCGCGTTTACGACGAAGTAAAAGGACGTCCGCTCTACCTCATCAGCGACATCGAACGCTCTTGAACTATCGTCCGGTCATCGACCAGTTCGTGGCGCCCGTGCCGCTCGATCCGCCGTGGGCTGCGCTCTTCGTTGCCGTATTTATTGCATCGGCATTGCTGACGCTGCGCCGTCCGGCCTACGGCCTCGCCGTGCTGCTCCTCTCGACGCCCGTCGCCTTCGCGCACGAAGCAATGGGGACCAGCATCACGCTGCAAAAATGCGTGCTGCTGGGCGTGCTCGCCGGGTTGACGAGCTACGCGGGTTCGGTGCGGGTGCTCCGGACGCGCGCAGCCCTTCTCTTGCTGGGCACGTTGGCTCTCTATGTAATTGCCAACGCTCTGACGCTGATTCACGCGATTTACCACGGACCGGTCTTTCGGGAAACGCTGAAGATCGTGGAGTATGGCGCGCTCTTCGTCGCGGCATTTATTTGCTACAGTCTCGACCGCGACGACATGCCGGCGCTGCAGGCAATCGCCCTTGCGGTAATCGGCGTCTCGATCAGCGCCCTGGCGCAAGAGGTCGTCGGCGCGCACTCGGGGTTGTATATCGGTTCGGCGATCGTCCCTCGCATCTCCGGACTGCTCGAGGGACCCAACCAGCTCTCCGCTTACTACGAGATCGTGGTCGCGGCGCTGGGGGCGTGGGTACTCGTTCGCCGCCGGCCAATCGTCGACGCCGCGCTCTTGCTGGCCGTATGCGCGGACGTGCTGACCTTCTCTCGGGCCGGGCTTTTTGGACTTATCGTTGCGATCGTAACGCTGTGCGTCGTCGGTGGAGCGCGGGCGTGGCCGGCGTTACGGCCGGTGGCTATTGGTGCGGTGGCCGGAATCGCCGGTTCGGCCTGGTGGGTGATCTACGCGCACACACCGGCGGTGCTGCGCCTATCGCTGCAGCCGAGCCTTTACGCCGGCGGCGTCGGAAACCGCAGCGAGTTGTGGGCGGCGGCGTGGCGCATGTGGCGAACACATCCGCTCTTTGGAGTCGGTGCCGGGAACTTCGAGCTCGAGCTGCCGCGCTACGGCGTCTTCGGCGTGCGCACGCATGCCAACAGCTGGTATCTCCAGTCGTTCGCGGAGGGCGGAATCGTGCTCTTCACGGCGACGTTAGCGTTGGTTGCGGCGAGCATTGGAGCGTTTTTGCGTCGGCCGATTCTGGCGCGCTTGCGCGACGGTTCGCCGTGGGTCGTCGCCGCACTAGCAGCGAGTCTCGCCTTAGCATTGCACCAAGTCGTCGATTATCTCGTCTTCTATCCCAAGGTCGCGGCAGCGTGGTGGCTGCTGCTCGGCATCGGAGCCGCCGCGATGAACGACCGCGCGTGAGCCCACCGACGCAACCGCTCGTCGTCGTCACCGAGTGGGGCGCGCGCGGGGCCGAGTTGCTGGGATCGCTTCTGCTCGCGCTCGGCGTTGCCGCCCTGATCTACCGTTACGTGCTGGCGCGTTCCCGGCCGCCGCCGCTGGCGGCAACCATTGCGATTGCCGCCGCCGGCCTGCTCGCCGCCTTCTTTTCTCCCATCCTTTTCTCAAGTGACGTGTACGCGTATGCCGCATATGGGGAACTGGCGCACCTTGGAGCCAATCCATACGCACCGGCCGCGCCGTCGCTCGCAAGGAACGCGCTGATAAGCGCGGCCGCGTGGCAATGGAGCGGAACGCTGCCGATATGCGTCTACGGACCCGCTTTTATCGCGCTCGCTAAAGCCATCGTCGTTCTGTTCGCGCCGCTCGGGATGCTCGCACAACTCAACGCGTTGCGCGCCGCGGCGTCGGCGAGTTTTTTACTTTGCGGACCGCTCGCGTTTGCCGCCTACACCGGCAGCCGCACCGCCCGCTTGCGCTCGGTTGCGACGATCGTACTCAACCCGGCTGCAATCTGGTGTGCAGCCGAAGGGCACAACGACGCGATTGCACTTTGCGTCGTGCTGGCTGGGTTCGCGCTGGTGCGGCGGCGACTCGACGGCGCCGGCGCTTTACTCGCCGCACTCGCCGCACTGATCAAGCTCCCGGGCGCAGCCGCTGCGGCCGGACTCGCGCTAGTTGACCGGCGGGCCCGCATCGGCGCCCTCGCCGGGCTCGCAATCGCCGCCGCCTTCTCCGTCCCGCTCTTTGCCGGCGTCGCGACCGAACTCGCGCCGCACGGCCACTACGCTCCGCAAGCCTCGCTGCAGGCGATCTTCGCCCCGCTCGGCGTTGCGATAGCGTTGCCGGTTGCCGCGCTTGCGGCAGCCGTACTCGTCGCCGCCGGCATCGGGCGGTTGCGCCGCGAGCAGCCCGACGGATGGATCTGGCTCGGTCTGGGCGCGTGGATGCTAATACCAAACCCCTACCCGTGGTACGGACTTTGGCTGCTCGCGCTCGCGGCAATGGCACCGCAATCCCGAGCCGGCCGCGCCGCAGTTCTACTCTCAATGACCTCGCTGCTACGCTACGCACCCGATGCCATCGCTCTGCCGCCGGCCGGCGCGCAAGTCGCGCTGGGCCTGCTCGCAACCCTGCCGTTAGTCACGCTGTTGCCGCGCCGCCGCCTTCGTTTCGTTGCGCGGCCTGTTATAATGAGCGACCCGTGACCGTCGAGACCCTCGATCCGCTCGCAACCCGCGCCCGCGCGGGCGAGCTGCTCGCTGCCGCCACCGAATCGAACCGTGCCTGGGAGGGCACGGTCGAGCGCTTGCGCTCGCTGCGCCGTTTGGGTGGCCGCAAACCGGGAGGTTGCGCGCTGCACGAGACGATTGCGGCGGCGCGACCGGCAATGCTCGCCGCGCTAGAGCGGGCGCTGGGCGGTACGCTCCTGGTTATCGTTCCTACGCCCGACGCGGCCGAACGAAGTTTCGCCGACCTTCTCTACTATCTCGGCGAACGAAGTGACCGCGTAGCGCTGCTGCGCTCGCGTGAAGAGGGCGCGGGAGCCATCGAAAGCCCATCGGAGACCAGCGCGCGCACGACGCTGTTAGCCGACTTGACCGACGGATTGCCGCGCATCGTGTTGGCGCCGATCTCCGCCGTGCGTCAGCACGTCATGCCGCGCCGGCAGTTCGATGCGACGCGCTTCGAGCTGCATACCGGCGACGAGGCCGGTTGGGAAAACGTGCAGCGCCGTCTCTTCGAGCTCGGCTACGAACGCTGCGACGTCGTCAGCGCCGTCGGCGAGTATGCGGTCCGCGGCGGCATCATCGATCTCTTTGCGGCGACTGCTGACGCACCGGTGCGAGTCGACTTCTTCGGCGACCGCATCGAATCGATGCGCGAGTTTGCGATCGAATCGCAGCGCAGCAGCAATGCCGTCAATCGCCTCTCCGTCGCTCCCTGGGTCGATCGCGTCGAAGACGCGACCGGAACGATCTTCGAGTACCTGCCTCAGACGACGGTCGTCGTGATCGAAGAACCGGCGACCATCGGCGCCGTCGCGCAAGCACTCGACGACGAGCGCGCGCGCGAGCGCCATACGCTCTCGGCCGAAGAGAGCGGTCCGGATTTGCTGGAGCGAGCCGGCGTCGCGCCGATTTCGCTGCACGAGACCGGCGAGCAGATCGCGGCTTATGCGACGCTCGTGCTTCCCGGCGGAATCGAGTCGCAAGACGGGCAGCCGTGGGTTCCACCGATTCTCGAGTCGCTCGTCTTTGAATCGCTGCCGGTCGAGCACTTCAACCGTCAGATCTCGCTCTTCTCGGAAGCGATGCGCGAGTGGACGGCAGGCGGCGAGAACGTATTCATCGTCAGCGCGGCGGTATCGCGCACGGCCGATCTCCTCCGCGCTGCGGGCATCGACGTGG